>CAYHAB010000141.1:0-6652 GCA_964354505.1 uncultured Thermodesulfobacteriota bacterium | reverse complement strand
ATATGAAAATAAGGTAAAGACTTCTTTGGAGGAACGAATCAGAAAGTTCGAAGAACAAAAGGAGAGGCAGGGCGAAAAGGATGTGCGGGGGAAATATGTCTCTGAAATCCTGGTCCCCATGGAGACGGTTATAGAGCTGGTCAAGGGGAAAAAGAAAACCTCCTCGCGCAAGATATTCCCCGGCTATATCCTCATTAAGATGGAACTCAATGATGAAACCTGGCATGTGGTAACCGATACCCCCAAGGTAACAGGGTTTGCAGGCAGTCGAACTCAACCGACCCCCCTTTCCGATAAGGAGGCGGAGCAGCTCATCACTCAGATCACCGAGGGTGCCTATACGCCGAAACCCAAGGTCACCTTTGACGAAGGGGAGAACGTGCGGGTAATCGACGGCCCGTTCACAAATTTTGTAGGGACAGTCCAGGAGGTAAAGCTCGACAAGAGAAAAGTGAAGGTACTGATCAGCATCTTCGGCAGGGCGACCCCTATCGAATTGGAACTCATTCAGATAGAACGTAATTAGTCAAAGGGAGGCATTATGGCGAAGAAAAAAGAGGTGATGGGATTGATCAAGTTGCAAATACCGGCCGGACAGGCCACTCCCTCCCCTCCGGTAGGTCCTGCCCTGGGGCAGTATGGACTCAACATCATGGAATTTTGCAAGGCCTATAATGAAAAAACCAAAGGGCAGGAAGGAACCATCATTCCGGTACTCATCACGGTATACACCGATAGGACGTACACCTTTATAATAAAAACTCCTCTCGCCTCGGTTCTCTTAAAACAGGCCGCTAAGATCGCCAAAGGATCTGGAGAACCAAATAAAACCAAAGTGGGAGAGATTACCAAAGAGCAGATCAGCAAGATCGCTCATATTAAGATGCCTGATCTCAATGCTAATAGTCTCGAGGCGGCCATCAAGATGATCGAAGGAACGGCAAGGAGCATGGGAATAAAAATAGTATAGGGGAAGGTGCTATGAGTACGGCGGGCAAAAAATACAAAGAAGCAAAAAATAAAATCGACAGGCTCAAGCGGTACACCTTGGAAGAGGCATTACAACTCCTGCCCGAAACCTCCTACGTCCGCTTCGATGAGGGTATCGATGTCGCCATTCGCCTGGGAGTAGATCCCAAAAAGCCTGATCAAATGGTCAGAGGAACGGTGATCCTCCCTCATGGAACGGGAAAAGAAGTAAAGGTCCTGGTCTTTGCCCAGGGAGAAAAGGAGAAAGAGGCCCGGGAAGCAGGAAGCGATTTTGTGGGCGGAGAAGAATTAGTGGACAAGGTATCGCAGGGGTGGTTAGAATTCGACAAGGCCATTGCCACGCCTGATATGATGAAAGTGGTCAGTAAGTTGGGCAAGATCTTGGGGCCACGGGGTTTGATGCCCAATCCAAAGGTAGGCACGGTTACCTTTGAGGTAGGCAAGGCAGTGCAGGATATCAAGTCCGGCAAGGTGGAGTTCAAGATAGATAAGGCAGGAAATCTTCATGTCTCCGTGGGGAAGGTCTCCTTCGGTCAGGAAAAGTTAAGGGAGAACATCATCACCCTTTTGGACTCCGTCATCAAGGCAAAACCTGCCTCCAGCAAAGGGACCTATGTGAAAGGGCTCGCTATCTCTACGACAATGGGGCCGGGGATCAAGGTTGATCCCCTCTCGGCAAGGAATCTGATGAGGGTATAGGGAACCAAATCAAAAAGGGAGGAAGATAGGTTGCAGAAAAGAGAAAAAGAGGCGTTGGTAGCAGATCTACACGAAAAGTTTAAAGAGGCCAAAGCCGCTATTCTAACGGATTTTACCGGCTTAAACGTAGAGCAGATAACCCAGCTTCGCCGCACGCTAAAAAAGAGCGCAGTGGAATACAAGGTAGTAAAAAATACCCTGTTACGGCGCGCCTCTCAAGATACCGATATCGAGCTCCTTGCGGAACACTTTGTCGGTCCTATTGCCATTGCCCTTGCCTATGAAGATCCTGTGGCACCGGCAAAGATCTTGCTGGAGTTCAGCAAGATGCAACCTGCCCTAGAGATTAAGGCAGGAATGGTAACGGGTACAGTAATGACCCTCAAGGATATCAAGGCCCTAGCCTCCCTTCCAAGCAAAGAGGTTCTGGTGGCCACGTTCTTATCGCTGTTGAAAGCCATTCCTACCCGTCTTGTCCGGACCCTCAACAACCCCATACAAAGGTTGGTATTGGTTTTGGACAGTGTAAAAAGAGCGAAAGAGAAGACATAAAAAAAGCACAGGGGGGTTCCCCCAAAGAAGTCTTAAGGAGGTAACGAGGAAATGACGAAAGCTAAGCTGACGAAAGAGGAGTTGATCAAGTACATTGAGGAGATGCCTGTATTGGAGTTGGCGGAATTGGTCAAGGAATTGGAAGATCGTTTCGGGGTGACGGCAGCACCAATGGCAATGGGTGTAGCGTCCGTAGCAGCGTCTGGTGCAGCAGCACCCGTCGAAGAGGAAAAGGTGGAATTCGATGTCGTCTTGACCGGTTTTGGTGACAAAAAGATACAGGTGATCAAGGCGGTGCGGGAAGTGACCAACCTCGGCCTCAAGGAAGCCAAAGATCTGGTTGAAGGAGTCCCCCAGGCGGTAAAGGAAAGGGTTGCAAAAGAGGAAGCTGAGAAGATCAAGCAGAAATTACAGGAGGCTGGGGGAACAGCAGAGATCAAATAGCGGTGTTCACGGATTCATTGTCCATCGAGAGGGGGCTTCTCACATATGCCTGTCGGCAGGAAATCAGCAGGTAAGGGGAGGAGTCCCTTTTCCCACCTCGTTTTAATATAAAAGAGGATTATTATATGGCACGCTCCATTATCGATCGTCGGAGGCTCCGGAAGGACTACGGCAAAATAAAGGAGATTCTGGAGATCTCCAATCTCATTGAGATACAGTTGCGATCTTATAAACAGTTCCTCCAAAAGGACATCCTCCCAGAAGAGCGAAAAGACATCGGCTTACAGGCGGTGTTTAAACAGGTTTTCCCTATCAAGGACTTCTATGATACGGTGGAGCTGCGCTTTGTAAAATATCGCTTGGGGAAACCCAAGTACGATGTCCAGGAATGTCTCATGAAGGGAATAACCTATGCTGCTCCATTGCGGGTAACCATCCAGCTCATCATCTATGATGTCCAAGAAGGGGTGAAAACAGGACAGATAAAGGCCATCAAAGAACAGGAGGTGTACTTCGGAGAGATCCCCCTTATGACAGATAACGGGACCTTTATTATTAACGGCACGGAAAGGGTAATTGTCAGTCAACTTCATCGCTCCCCTGGTGTTTTTTTTGATCAAGATCGGCCCAAAACTCATATGGGGAGACCCCTCTACTTCGCCCGGATCATCCCTTATCGGGGATCCTGGATAGATCTGGAGTTTGACCAAAAGGACATACTCTACGTACGAATTGACAGGAGGAGAAAGATCCCTGTAACCGTCTTTCTCAAGGCCCTCGGTTATTCCACCCAAGACCTCTTGGGCACCTTCTATCATAAAGAAAGGATCTTCTTGAACCCCCAAGGGTTTCATAAAAAGGTTGTTCACAGTCTTATGGTGGGGCAGAAGGCCTCGGCAGATATCATAGACCCCAAAACAAACGAGGTCCTCATCAAAAAGAATAGGAAGATTACCGAGGGGACAGCGCAAAAGATCGAGGCTGCGGGCATTTTTGAGGTCCCCGTTGAACCTGATACCTTGGTGGAAAGGGTGGCCGCCAGTGATATAGTGGACCCTGCCACTGGAGAGACCGTCGTTGAAATCAATCGAGAGCTGACCGAAGAGAAGATTAATGAAATCAGGGAACGGAGGATAGGGGAATTTGAAGTCCTCCTCATCGAGGAAGTAAAGAGTAACCCCTCCATGAGGGAGACCCTCTTGGTGGATAAGATCGTCCTGTCTGAAGATGAGAGGGAACAGTTGTCCCTAGCCGATCCCGCCGTCATTGCCCAAAAAGAACAGGAAAAGGCCAGCATCGAGATCTACCGCCGTCTGCGCCCAGGTGATCCTCCCACTTTGGAAACAACCAGGACCCTGTTTAACAATCTCTTTTTCAACCCAGAGAGGTATGATCTCTCCCAGGTGGGACGGATGAAGATCAATCATAAGTTGGGCTTGGATGTCCCGCTGGAGGTCACCACCCTTAGACGTGAGGATATCTTGGAGGTGGTAAAATACCTCGTCGGCCTCAAGGAGGGCAGAGGGAGCGTAGACGACATCGACCATCTGGGTAATCGTCGGGTAAGGACGGTGGGGGAACTGCTGCAAAATCAGTTTCACATCGGTTTGGTTAGAGTGGAGAGGGCCATCAAAGAGCGGATGAGCCTGCAGGAGGTGGAGACCCTGATGCCCCACGACCTCATCAACTCGAAACCTTTAACGGCGGTGGTACGGGAGTTCTTCGGGAGCAGTCAGCTCTCCCAATTCATGGATCAGACCAATCCCCTCTCCGAGATCACCCATAAGAGGCGGCTGAGCGCTTTGGGTCCCGGAGGGCTCACCAGGGAGAGGGCCGGTTTCGAAGTCCGAGATGTTCACCCCTCCCACTACGGGAGGATTTGCCCCATCGAGACCCCTGAAGGCCCCAATATCGGCTTGATCGTCTCTCTCAGCACCTTTGCCCGAGTTAACGAGTACGGTTTCATTGAGACCCCCTACCGCAAGGTAGAAAACGGACGGGTCACCGAAAAAATCGACTACCTCTTCGCCCTGGATGAAGAGAAATACACCATCGCCCAGGCCAACGCACCCATCGATGCAGAAGGGAGATTCACCGCTCAGTTCGTCTCTGCCAGAAAGGCCGGAGAGTTCATCATCGTAAAACCTGAGGAGGTGGACTACATGGATGTCTCTCCCAGACAACTCGTCAGCGTAGCCAGCTCTCTCATCCCCTTCTTGGAGAACGATGACGCTAACCGCGCGCTGATGGGCTCCAATATGCAAAGGCAGGCGGTCTCCTTGTTGCGCACCGAGGCACCGCTTATCGGCACCGGAATGGAGCGAATAGTAGCGAGGGATTCTGGGGTTACTGTGGTAGCCAAGAGAGAAGGCATAGTAGAAAGTGTAGACGCCTCCCGCATCGTAGTCAAGGCAGAGGAAGATGGTAAAGGGGTGGGAGTAGACATCTACAATCTCACCAAGTATCAACGTTCTAATCAAGGAACCTGTATCAATCAAAAACCGATCGCGTCGAAAGGCGAACGCCTAGAAAGAGGAGATGTCATCGCCGATGGCCCATCTACCCACATGGGTGAACTGGCCTTGGGGCGCAATGTCCTCGTCGCCTTCATGCCCTGGGGCGGCTATAACTTTGAAGACTCCATGCTCATCAATGAGAAGATATTGAAGGAGGACATATACACTTCTATTCATATCGAGGAATTGGAGTGCGTGGCGCGCGATACCAAACTCGGCAAAGAAGAGATCACCCCCGATATCTCCAATGTGGGGGAAGAGATGTTGAATGATCTCGATGAAAGTGGGGTCATCCGCATTGGGGCAGAGGTGAAGCCGGGTGACATCCTGGTGGGCAAGATCACCCCCAAAGGGGAAACCCAGCTCTCTCCCGAAGAGAAACTGTTGCGAGCCATCTTCGGTGAGAAAGCGAGCGATGTCAAGGACACCTCTCTTCGGGTCCCCCATGGGATCGAGGGGGTCGTGATCGATGCCAAGGTCTTCACCAGGAGAGGAGCGGAGAAAGACAAGAGGGCCAAGGAGATTGAGGAAGCGGAAGAGAAAAAAATTATCGATGACCGAGATGAGGAAACCGACATCATCAAAACCTACACCAAAGAGCGCATTCGAGGGCTTCTGCTAGGTAAGAAGACCACCGGAACCCTTCAGGATCCCCTGAAGGGGAAAAAGTTGGTGGAGAAAGGGGTTAAGCTTACCGAGGAAATCATCGCAACGATCCCCTGGGAGCAATGGAAAGAGATTCCTATCGGTGATGAGCGAATCACTGCAGAGTTGGATCAGCTCACCACAGGTGGCATCAGAGAGGTCGAGGCTATAAAGGAAAGGTCAGAGGAAAAATTAAAGAAATTGGAGGCGGGAGACGAACTCCTTCCCGGGGTGAGCAAGGTGGTGAAGGTCTACGTCGCCATGAAGCGGAGGCTCTCGGTGGGCGATAAGGTCTCCGGGCGCCATGGAAACAAGGGGATCGTATCGAGGGTCCTCCCTCAAGAGGATATGCCCTATCTGGAGGACGGGACCCCCGTAGATATGATTTTAAACCCCTTGGGAGTCCCTTCTCGAATGAACGTCGGTCAGATCTTAGAGACCCACCTTGGTTGGGCGGCCAAGGGATTGGGAGACAAAATCGAAGAATATATAAGCGAAAAAAAAGGGATAGATAAGCTTAAAGGGTTTCTGAAGGATATCTTCACTACTGAGGAGGTCAAGAAGGCCATCGATAATGCCGATCAAGAGGAGTTGAGGAGGTTCGCACAACGATTGAGGGAAGGAATCTTTATATCCGTCCCCGTCTTTGATGGGGCAACTGAGGAGGAAATTAGGGATGCCCTGAAAAAAGCCGGCCGCCCTGCAACAGGGCAAGCCACCCTCTACGACGGCCGCACCGGCGAACCTTTCGACCACCAGATCACGGTAGGCTACATGTATATGCTCAAGCTCCACCACCTGGTGGA
>CAYHAB010000140.1:0-5306 GCA_964354505.1 uncultured Thermodesulfobacteriota bacterium | reverse complement strand
CCAAGCCCGATGTAACCAATGGCATTCTTGTTCTTTGAAACGACCTGGACAATAGCACCATTGGATGCCTGTAAAAGCGCACCCGGATATACCCTCTCCTTTTTCATCACCTTCGATTCCCACACCTCATAGGTACCGGATGAGGTATCCCGTGACACGACCACGATCTTCAGGTCAGGCCCCCCGATCTCTTTCCAGTTCTTTATCTTGCCCATGTAGATATCTTTCAGTTGATCCATAGTGAGGTTCTTTACCGTATTGCTGGGGTGGACAATTGGCACAATGCAGTCATAGGCGATGGCAAAAGGAACAGGATATCTCCCTTTTTCAACAGCCAGTTTGACCTCCTCGTCCTTGATAAACCGTGAACTGTTGGCAATGTCCGTAGTACCATCGATCAGGGCCTTTATTCCCTCACCAGACCCGCCGCCTGATAGCGCGATCTTGACATTCGGATTCACCTTCATGTAGGCCTCAGCGACCTTTTGCGCTATGGGAAGCACCGTGGTAGAACCCGTCATGACAAGATTTCCCGCCTGAACCGATCCAGCCACAAGAAACAACACGCCACAAACTAATAAAACCAGACCCTTTACTTTCATTTTCTCTCCTCCTTTTAGTTACCGTTGATTTTAGTCACCAATTGTTAGTTTTTTGTTAGAAAAGTGTGAGAATTTCTTTGTATTATCCCTTTCATCCCTCCTTTCTTAATCCTATTTAGATAGAAAGTAAGCGATAACTGTGAGAAGATTATGAGATATATTTTAGGATTTTATGTGAATTTTAGGAAAGGACGTTATCTTTGCTTCAGGCGTTTGGCAGGTGTATGGTGAATGTGCTCCCCTTGCCAAGGATACTCTCTACGGTCACACGTCCACCATGGGCCTGGGTAATATGCTTAACAATGGCAAGGCCTAACCCTGTGCCGCCGAGTTCTCGGCTCCTCCCCTTGTCGACTCGGTAGAAACGCTCGAAGAGTCTGGGGAAGTGCTCGCGCGCTATGCCGCATCCATGATCAATGATCTTTATTGTAACCTCGCTCTCGTTTTTGGCAACTTCAATCTTTACGGTATCCCCCGGCTCACTGTATTTAATGGCATTGTCTAGGAGATTACCGACTGCCTGCTCGAGAAGGCGGGGGTTTGCCTTCACCTCGACCTCATCGCCACACTGTAAGGCCATCTCTATGTGGCGCTCACGAGCCTTTGTCTTATATGCCGCCATGGAAGCCTCGATGATACGTCTCACATTTTCCTTTGTCAGTTGCATTTCTCCCCGTTCAGCTTCCTGTTCAAGCTTAGACAGGCTCAACAAATCATCAACAAGCGCATGTAAAAGATCTGCTTGCTTGAAAATGATCTCGAGGAACTTTCGGGCATCCTCTTTATCGTCGATGGCCCCTTCCTGTAATGTCTCCACAAAACCTTTGATTGAGGTGATAGGGGTTTTAAGCTCATGGGACACATTGGCTACGAACTCGCGCCTTATATTCTCGAGTTGGCGCAGCCTCGTTATATCGTTGAGTACGGTAAGGGCGCCGATCTTTTTCCCTTCGCTGTCACGCAGCAACGTACCACTAATCTGAAGGAATTTATTATTAGGACCGAGGAGCACAATCTCTGCCGCGTTATCACCCTTCCCTGTAAGGACACCAGTGATAAAACGAAGTGCGTCAGCGTTCCTGATTATCTCTTGAATGGTATGCCCCCGTGCCGTGGTGGTATCTATCCCCAGAAGTGAACCGGCAGCCTTATTGACTGTAAGGATTTGCTCCTCGGAGTCAATAGCGATTACCCCTTCCCTCATAGCGGAGAGGATGGTTTCTAATTCATTTCGTTGCTCGGTGATCATCCGGATCTTTGCACCAAGCTGTTGGGCCATCTTGTTCAGTGCATCAGCGAGATCTTGCAGTTCTACGGAATCGGGAATAAATAACCTATGTGCAAGATCTCCTCCGGCAAAACGTTGTGCACCACTTTTTATCTCTTCTATTGGGTGGCTGATACGCCTGGCAATATAGAGGCTTATCGCCGCAGCCAAAATGATCATAAACACCCCAAAGAGTGCAATCTTACGATAAATCGCAGTCAGGGACGCATCGATTGCGGTAACAGGAATAGCTACCCTTACCACCCCAGCGATATTCCCTTCTTTTTCCACAGGTATTGCTACATACATCATCTCTTTCTGAAGGGTTTCGCTGTAGCGGGTAGAAACCCCTATTTGCCCGGAAAGGGCCTCTTTGAACTCCGGGCGTCCAGCGTGGTTCTCCATCACCTGTGGATCTTCATCAGAGTCACCCACGACCTCACCAGAGGGTAGAATCAAGGTTATGCGGGTAGAAGCGGCCCTACCGAGCGTTTTACACAGCTCATCAAGTGATTTTCTACTTTTCTTGTCAAAGATTGCAGCAACTTCTCTCTCAATAAGATGCGCCCTGACTACAAGGTCATCGGCGGTCGTGCGGAGATAGAAATTTTTCATGGCCATTGAGACATAGGTTGTCACTATAACGATGGAAAGAAGGATAATCATCAAATAAGCCGGATAAAGCTTCCAGAGAAGCCTCTTTCTTCGCATATCGTTACTCCTTGAAGCGGTATCCCACCCCCCAAACGGTCTCGATATAATCGCTGCACGAACCGAGCTTGCGGCGCAGGGAGGTGATGTGAAAATCAACCGAGCGGTCGGTGACTGCCACATTTTCCCCGCGGGCGGCATCGACGATCTGATAACGGGTAAAGACCCAACCTAGTTTTCGGGCCATGAGATGCAAAATACGAAATTCCGTGGAGGTGAGCTTGACGGGTTTCCCCTGTACCAGCACCTCATGGCGACCAGGATGGATTGTCAAATCACCAATTGACATGACATCGGATTCGCCGATGGGTTCCTTCTCTTTCCGCCGTAGAACGGCCTTCAACCTCGCCAGGAGCACCTTGGGGCTAAAGGGCTTGGTAATGTAGTCATCTGCCCCCAGCTCTAAGCCGATAATAATATCCGATTCTTCCCCCTTGACCGTGAGCATCACGATGGGGATATGCGCCGTGCGGCTATCGTTTTTTAATTGTCGGCAGACATCAAAACCATCCTTCCCCGGCAGCATCAGATCCAAGACAATGAGGTCAGGGGGCTTTGAGCCGATTTGTTTCAGCGCCTCCTCCCCAGAGCCTACGGTGGTTACCTGATACCCTTCACGGGCAAGGTTATACCTTACCAACTCACGGATGTTCTCCTCGTCGTCAACCACCAAGATCTTTTCGCCAGACATGACTGTCTCCGCAATAATAAAATTTGACCTTATTCTAACAGATAGTAGATGTTTTGCAAATTGTTCTGTTCAAAGGGCTTATTGTTACCGGGATGCTGACGCTTATACGGGGAGCTTTTCTGACGTCTGAAAACTACATTATTGAACTGCCTCAGAATGAGAGCTTTCACTTGCCCCTTGTACAAACCATATAATTAATATGGGCGGTTGGAATGCTGTACCGAAACGCGTGAAAATGGCTTGGCAATAATACGCTGGAAACGGTCTGCAGGGGTATCAATGAAAATTGCGGAGTTTCGCTCCCCTCTTTAAAAAAAGGGGGAAGGGTAATCCCTTCCCCCATCAACAGTCACATGAGGTGTAGCTAGAAGGTGTAGAAGAGCACACCGGCAAAGGCCCACGGGTCAGCAGGTGCTACCCCACCGGCCATGCTGAGGGCCTTCTGGGCAAAGAGGTAACCGAAGGCGCCGTTGAAGCTCAGGTTCTTGTAGATCTGGAGGTTGACGCCGAAGTCCATTTCCCAGCCGATGCCGCTGTCGTCATCAGCATCCATCTGGCTGTATTGGTTGTAGCCGAAAAAGGTGTTATCCCCATTCTTTACTGTATCGCCGAGATACATCAACTGGGCGCCGACCTTGAGCCACGGGAAGAGCTTGTAGTAGGCGAAGCCGCGAGCATACCAGAAGCCCTGCCATTGTTTCTGGGCGGTATAGATAAGTCCAGTCTGATGCGAAATAGGGTTTGATCCCATCCAGGCGCCGAAGAAGACCACCGAGTCTAAGGCGAGGGGGTAATCCCTTTGCCGCTGGGGAAGGACAAACCCCTCAAACTTGTCTGTGGTGCTGGCGTTATCGCCCTGCACGTACATACCGCCGGCGCCGACCTCGAGGTTCTTCCACACGTAGGACGCCCAGCCCCTGATGAGCCAGGAGCCGTAGGCGGTGTCATTTGCAGGGGTGGTGCCGTTAATGGCGCCGTCCTGGTAAATGAAGTCCACTTCCATAGGGAAGGGGCCGATCTTGCCGTTGGCATAGAGGCCGAGCCACCAGAAGTTCGCATTATCAATATTACCGCCTGCACCGGCGCCATATGGAGGTGCGCCGTGGGTCCCTGGAGGTGTCTGCCAGTTCGCGGCTGGAGTTGCTCCCTCTCTGTAGGTCTGATAGAACCAGAACATGCCCGGCTTTATGTTGGCCTGGGGGCTGATGGTGATGGGGATGTTCATGTCGATGCCGTAGAACTCAGACGCATCCCCTGCACGCCAATCGTCGGTATCAAGCGCCTTGGCATAGTAGCCGGTGGCGGAGAGCTTGATGGGGTCGATCATCGTCCGCAGGGAGACGCCGGCGGCGTCAAAAGCCGAGAAGACTAAGGGACGGATGCTGTATCCCTGTACGCCAACCCTCGCCCAGATGGGGAGCTTGGGGGGGATCCGGAAGTCGATATAGACATTTTTGACCTCCACGGCGACCTGGTCGGCGCCAAACTGCCCTATGGAAGCGTTGCCGGTAGTCGTCTCACCAAACCGGTTGGAGTCCATCTCAAAAAAAACGAAACCGTAGAGGTCTTCGCTCGCCCGGACGGTAAAGCCAAGCCTTGCCCTCATGCCCAAAAAGGCCCCCATCTCGTTCAGCCTGCCGGAACTCGCAGCAGCTTGAACGTTTTTAAAGACCTCCCCTTGCACGCCGATATACCCGCTCGCCGTCAAATCAGCCGCCATCGCGGGCACAGCCAGCATGATTGCGAACGCCAATACGGATACAATCAATAAAAAAAACTTTTTCATAGTTGTTCCTCCTTAGTAGGTTTGAAGTTTCCTTTTTTACCCGTGCTGTTCTACGAGCGCTTCACAAACACAATTCAGCAATAACCTACAAAACCCGTTACATCCACTTCTTATCATCATGTCCAGTCAGGGTCTGCCTTCGCCCTTTTTCTCTCACCTCCTTTCCTGCATCTTCCTTTGCTCGTATCACCCCCTTTCACCTCTTTATAATATCTATTTAAATTCTTCATCATTTCCGCCTATTTTTTT
>CAYHAB010000139.1:0-2526 GCA_964354505.1 uncultured Thermodesulfobacteriota bacterium | reverse complement strand
CTTTGATATCCAGAGGTTACAAAATGAAAAAACTTAAAGTGCATATCGAATCCGCCAAGTGGGGCTAGTAATTTATCCCTTCATCGACACATAGAGACTCTCCTTCTCACATGTATACCTCCTGGAAAAAATTTTGGTGATATTTCCGATTAATTCTCGATCTTATAGCGCCGCCAACTCTTGGTTCTTTCCCGTTACTAATAGGGGGACTCCGACTTGTCGGACGTCGAAGAAAAGCTCATGATGAGAGGATCGAGCTTATTCGCCTGACGAATTGCCCAGCTTATCCATTTATCGATTTTACTACCAGGTTCGATTGAGTCAAATTTCCATATTGCCATCTTCCGGACAGCCTCAACATACCGACGAATGTTCTGGTACATGTGCCATTGTATGTGCCAAAACAATTCATGCACAGTTGCTGGATATCAATAATGGGCGTTGACGACTAGTGGAGGTGGGGGGTTACTACCCTTTTATGACGAGGCAATCTATGAGCCTTTGAATGGCTTCCTGGTGTTTTGCTGGCTTCATGCGGCCGATGTTGAGGAGTTTCCACTTAACTGCAGGCAAATTTTCAATTCCTGGAAGTCCTAATAGGTTCCACTCCGGTTTTCCTTTTTTAACTGATAGAATGAACCGGCGCTCATCTTCGGTCATCTCAGTACGCAGCCAAGAAACGAGGCGTTCCGCAGTATCCATCAAGTCACTTAATGTCACAGGTTCTACCACCATCGCTTGAAATTCTTTCTCAAAAATGGAGCGAATATCGCCCCAGATCGGTCTAAGTAACTCGCTAATTGGCCGGTCGTGGCTGACGAGATAGACAATGAAAGCCTTACGGACGCCCTCAGAAAACCCCTCGTTTCTGAGCAGCATATAGATGTCGAATAAATCCCTTGGATGCTGCCGGTCTAAGGCTGCGCAGATCTTTCCTCCGTAAAGCTCGTCAAATGACAGGGTACGGGCATCAACTGAGAGTTCAAAGAACTCCTGGGCCCTCCGGCACAAGGTTCTCATTTCTGTTGGAAAAACAGATCCCCGTATGACAAGGTTGGGCTCAATTTTTATTGTCGCTTCATCGTGGCGGATCAGTAAACCTGCTACCGTACCCAACTCCTGATTCATCTTTCGAGTGATGGAGACTTCTGAAATCTGCTTCTCAACTCTACCGGCGATTCGTAATAGGGCCTCCTGGATTTCTTTTAAGGCAATCGCGCGTTCGTTGACCAGCAGGTAAGTAAGATCAATATCAACGGAAAGACGAGGTAGATCTCGAATGAAAAAATTAATCGCTGTCCCTCCCTTCAGAGCGAACACGGCTTCCTGGGTTACAAGAGGTAGAGCCTGAAGAAGCAGTCTCGCCTGTTTAAAATAGATAGTTTCCTTCATTGCCCCACTTCCTCTTTACGACTCCTCGGAACCGTGATCTGGTATTTGACGTCGAACTGGCCCCCTGAAACAATCATACGCTTACCCTTTCCAAAATCCACCCGCGACAGATTGAGCTTTCCGACCCAAGAATGCCCATGCTTCTCGGAGATATACATAAAAAGCCGCTTGACTTTAACGGAGCGACATGCCTCAAGCAGGGACTGAACCACATCGGGTCTGAGGGTGGCGAGGGCTTCCATCACAAGCAATGCCTCATCGAACCCCACTTTCGCTGGAACAAGGTAGAGCATCTCCATGGCCGCCCGCTCTGGAGAAGCGATTCGGATTGAAAACTCTCTCTCCTTCCATTCAGACAATCCTTCGTGGTTGTGCTCAGAGAAGAGGTTGGTTCGAATAAGGGCCAGATCAACACCCAGGCGTTCGCCCTTGAACCACGCAGGAAGTATCACCCCGGGCTTCGCATAAAGGAAGACGCGCTTCTCTCCTGCCGGAACATAATGACCATATCCTTTAAGCTCAAGAGCTGTTTTCCCACCCGCGTGTATGTCTAGTCCGAGCTGAGACTGAACGGCATAAAGGGCACCTGACCATTCAACACGATCACCCGGAAGCACATAGGCTCCTCGGCCGAATGATTGAAGCCAACCGCCTCGCCTATACTTGGCCAGAAGGACGTGCCCAAATCCAAGCCGATTTAAATAGGAGGCTGTTGCAGCAGTTCCCCGACGCCACTGACTGATGAGCCGGTTTATTTTAGTCTGTTTTTCATTACTCATGGTATCTAAATACAATAATTTTTAAACCAAAGTCAAGTATTAAGTTTAAAAATATATGAATTTCATTACCTGTAAGGTAGAAAAGATCTTATTTTTAAACCAACCGGATTTCTTGGCTTCTCGGCCCAAATATGATTGCTCCGTATTCCGAGCAGCCTTGGGACGGTACTGACTTTCCTTTTAAATAACAATCAGATACGAAGTAATTTTCTCGGCTGGAAAACTCGGAACAAACAGGGCAGGATGGACTTGTCACCATTTAAGAAAGCAACCACCACATTGGTATCCAGCATAATCATGCGAAACTTATCTCTCTGCCAAAATAGCTGTGCCGTCCGTGGTCTATTTTCCTGAA
>CAYHAB010000138.1:0-5941 GCA_964354505.1 uncultured Thermodesulfobacteriota bacterium | reverse complement strand
CCGAGACCCTGCGCGAGGCCAAGCGGCACCCCGAGCGGTTCGAGTCCCTGGTGGTCCGCGTCCCTGTTTTTTCCATTGCCTCTGCATGGGCGCCAAAGGGTACGGCGATGGTACTGCGATAATAAAGGATAATAGCCGTGCAGAGAAGCGCGGGCACGATGATGAGGGGGAGGAAGGGATAGCCGAGGTATTGGACAATGGAGAGGGCGAGGATAGGTCCTATGGAAAAACCGAGGTTACCGCCGACGGAGAAGATGGACATGCCGGTGGCGCTCTTCTCGCCGGTAAAGAAGTGGGCCGTTTTATATCCTTCCGGATGATAGGAGGCGACGCCGAGCCCGCTTATAACGACAAGCAAGAGCACCAGAGAAAAATGCGCCGGCAGCATAATGAGGGAAAGACCGGCTCCCGCTGCCAGAAGTCCTATTGGGAGAAGGATCGGAATGGCCTTTCTGTCGGAGAAATACCCGAAGACGGGCTGCAGGATGGAGGAGGCAACGTTAGCAGTCACGAGGATGAGGCCGGTGAGCGCATACGTTAATCCCAGCTTTTCCTTGATGAACGGTAGTGTTGCCGGCAGGGCACCCTGGTAGATATCGACAACAAGATGTCCCAGCGAAAGGATGAGAAGCACCTTGAGGTTAAACTGTTTTTTCATTGTCTATGACTTTCTTCATATCCCTGTGGGATATGGTTGGCTGGCCTGGCCAATTCATATGTATGATCCCGTATAAGCGCCGGTAACGGAGATCATCATCTCTGCAACACCCTGATCATCTCCTCATGAATCCTCCCATTGGTGGCGAGGGTCTCCCGGCCGTGGATGTCAAGGGGGCCTCCGTGAAAGTCCGTTACGACGCCTCCGGCCTCTTCCACCAGGAGTTTTCCGGCAGCCACATCCCAGGGATAGAGCTTCAATTCCCAGAATCCGTCAAACCTCCCCGCGGCTACATAACAGAGGTCCAGGGCTGCCGAGCCGTCCCGCCTGATGGCCCGTGCCTCCATGATGAAGTTTTTGAAGTGATCCAGGTTGTTCTCCGGGCTCTCCCTCACGTCATAGGGGAATCCCGTGCAGATGAGGGCATCGGTGAGCCGCCCTGCGGCGGAGACGGAAATCCTCTCGCCGTTCAAAAAGGCCCCCTTTCCCTGCTGGGCAATGAAGAGTTCATCTAAGAGGGGGTCGTATACCGTCCCCAAAACGATCTCCCTTTCCAATTCCAGGGCAATGGAGGTGGAAAAGCACGGGTATCCGTGGGCATAGTTGGTGGTCCCATCAAGGGGGTCGACGATCCACCGAAAGGGGGAGGGGAGCGCAGGCATGGGGGTCTCTTCGGTCAAGATGTTATGCCGGGGAAAGGCCTCCCTGATGATCTCGACGATCTTCTGCTCACACCTCCTGTCCACCTCGGTGACTAGGTTGATCTCGCCTTTCAGCTCGATTCCCTTATCTTTTCGCAGCCACTCCCGTTGGATGTGCCCTGCAGCCTTGGCGGCACGGACAGCGACCTCAAGCAGGTCTTCCTGGTTCATTGCTTTTCCTCATGCGCAGTAGAGCAATTGCCTAAAAAGTAAACTACTATCGCTGAAAGGCGATAGTTTTAGGGGTCAAGGATGCGAGGATTCGAGTGTCAGAGTGAAAAGCATTCAAACATATTTGTAGACCCCTCGGCCCCTTAGACCCTTTAACCCCTTTGGGACAAAGATCGAACTAAAGTCCGTGCCTAGAGGCGTGGATCCTGCTCCCTGAATGGGACAATGAAATGAGAGGAAGGTGTTGATTGTTGAGCGCGCGAGCGGCATGCGAGAAGGTTGGATTGTGTAACCTTATGACGTCCTCTTTTCCACCATGCCGTACACTGCCTTGAGGCAGTCGTCGATCTTCTCGGCCCTGGCGCCTCCGGCCTGGGCCATGAAGGGATTGCCGCCGCCCCTGCCCCCCGCTATCTCAGTAAGCTCCCTGATAAGCTCATCGGCCCGTAATCGATCAACAAAATCCTGGGTGACCATGGCGACAAGGGTACCCTTTCCTTCTTTCTCACTCCCCAAAACGATGATCCCCGAACCGATCTTTGCCTTTATGCCGTCCCCGATGTCCCGGAGTCCCTTGGGGTCCATATCATCCACACGAAAGGCAACTACCTTAATACCGTTTATCTCTTTGACTTCCGGCCCTGTCCCCGTTTGCACCGTGGCAAGCCTGCGGCGAAAGGCCTCGATCTCCCGCTCCAGGGCCCGCTGTCCTGCCAAGAGCTTCTCTACTTTGGAGGACACTTCACCGGGCCTCGCCTTGAGGAGCTGAGCTACCGCCTTGAGCTCCTGCTCCACTGACCGGAAGTGGTCAAAGGCCCCGCGGCCTGTGAGGGCCTCTATCCTCCTCACCCCCGCGGCGATCCCGCTCTCGGAAACGATCTTGAAGATCCCGATTTCCCCGGTCCTCGCCACATGGCTCCCCCCGCACAGCTCTTGGCTGTACGCACCGAGCGAGATGACGCGGGCCTCTTCCCCATACTTCTCGCCGAACAGCGCCGTGGCCCCTTTCTCAATGGCCTTCTCCGTGGCCATGACCTCGATTACGACCGGGGTATCCGCCCAGACCCATTGATTTACCAGCGATTCGATCCGCTCCAAGGTATCCGGATCTATCGCCTCATAGTGCGTAAAATCGAAGCGCAACCGCTCGGGGGATACCAACGAGCCGGCCTGGTTGATGTGCCCCCCCACAACCTTCCTGAGGGCCGCTTGTAAGATATGGGTGGCCGTATGATTGCGGGCCGTGGCCATCCTTCGCTCCCCATCCACCTTCAGGAGGACCGTGTCCCTAACGGAGATCTTTCCCTCCTTGATCACCCCCTTGTGCACGATGAGATCAGGAAGGGGACGAATGGTATCGCGCACCTCCATCAGAAATCCCTTGCCTGTGATGGCCCCCTGATCACCCATCTGCCCACCTGCCTCGCCATAAAAGGGGGTTTGGGCGGTGATGATCTCGACCTCGTCGCCTTGCCCGGCGGAGGGAACGAGCTGATTGTCCTTGATGATCCGCGTTACCTCTGAGGTGATTTGCACGGCGTCATAGCCGACAAAATGGGCGGCAACGCCGTCGGCTATCACGCCCTGATAGATGGGGGGAATACCCTCTCCTATCTCTCCCTTCCATGCCTCCCGCGCCCGCTTGCGCTGATCCGCCATGGACCGCTCAAATCCCGTGAGATCAATGGTCATCCCCTTTTCCCTGACGATATCCTCCGTCAGGTCGATGGGAAAACCGAAGGTATCGTAGAGCTTGAAGGCAACATCTCCGGGGAGGACCTTTTTATTATTCGCCTTAAGTTGTTCCACCTCATCCTGCAAGACCTTGAGTCCATTGTCCAGGGTCTCAGAGAAACGTTCTTCCTCACGCTGGAGGATCTGCGTGAAATGCCTTTCCCCCTCCGTGATCTCCGGATACGCCTCCCCCATCACCGCCACAACCTTCGCCACAATCGGGACGAGAAAGGGGCCCGGCACACCCAAGAGCTTGCCGTGGCGCAGGGCCCGTCGGATGATCCTGCGCAGCACGTATCCTCTCCCCTCGTTGGCCGGAAGGACTCCATCGGCGAGGAGAAAGGTTACTGCCCTGGCGTGGTCGGCGATCACCCTGATGGACACATCCTTGCCCGCATCGGTCCCATACGCTGCTCCGCTGATCTCTTCAACACGCCTTATGATCCCTTGAAAGAGGTCGGTGTCGTAATTACTCTTCACCCCCTGGACCACCGCCGCAATACGCTCCAACCCCATCCCCGTATCGATGCTCGGTTTCGGCAGAGGGGTTAAAAGACCATTCATCTCCCGATTATATTGCATGAAGACCAAGTTCCAGAGCTCCAAAAATCGGTCGCAATCGCAGCCTACCCCGCAGGCGGGAGAACCGCATCCCACCTCTTCTCCCTGATCGAAGATGATTTCCGAGCAGGGGCCGCAGGGTCCGGTATCCCCCATGGTCCAGAAATTATCCTTCTCACCCATGCGCACGATCCGCTCCGCCGGCAGACCGATACGCTCCTGCCAGATGGCGAAGGCCTCGTCATCGTCCTCAAAGACCGAGACCCACAGCCGCTCCGGTGTGAGGTGAAGATGTTCAATGAGAAACTCCCACCCCATCTCGATGGCCCCTTCTTTGAAGTAGTCACCGAAGGAAAAGTTCCCCAACATCTCAAAGAAGGTGTGATGACGGGCCGTCCTGCCCACGTTTTCCATGTCGTTGTGTTTTCCCCCTGCCCGCAAACACTTCTGCGCTGAGGCGGCTCGGTTATACTCTCTGGCCTCCTCCTGGAGAAAAACCCGTTTGAACTGGACCATCCCGGCGTTGGTAAAAAGGAGGGTGGGATCGTCATAGGGCACCAAAGGAGAGCTCTTGACGACCCTATGACTCCGTTGTTCAAAATACTGTAAAAAGGCGGTTCGTACCTTGTCCCCTCTCATCATCTAAAACTTTTCTACCTCCGGCTTCCCCTCTGCCTCTCCCATTTTATCCACCTTCTCGAACTCATCCCAGGTCATATCGCTGGTGGCCAGGATCCCCTTGACCCTGAGGGCAAAGTCATCGGGGTTGCTGCTGTGGCGCAGGGCCTCCTCGTAGGTAACCAGCTCCCGCTTGAGCAGCGCCATGAGGGATTGATCAAAGGTCTGCATATGATAGGTGGCGTGTCCCTGAGAGATTGCTTCATGAATCTCGTGAGTCTTGTCTTTATCTACTATGCAGTCCCTGATGCGCGCGGTGGAGAGCATGATCTCTACCGCAGGGACCCTTCCCATCCCATCGGCCCGGGGCAAGAGCCGCTGGGAGACTACGCCTTTGAGGATCCCGGCCAGCTGGAGCCGGATCTGTTTCTGCTGATAGGGGGGATAAACGGCGACAATCCTGTTCACCGTCTCCGCGGCATCCAGCGTGTGGAGGGTACTGAGGACAAGGTGTCCGGTCTCGGCCGCCAAGATGGCCGTCTCAATGGTCTCAAAGTCCCGCATCTCCCCTACGAGGATCACGTCAGGGTCCTGACGCAAGGCCATCCTCAAGGCCTGGGCAAAGTTATCGGTATCCATGCCGATCTCTCTCTGGCTGACGATCCCTTTTTGGTCGCGATGGAGGAACTCAATGGGATCCTCGATGGTAATGATGTGACTGCGTCGGTTAGCGTTGATATAGTCTATCATGGCCGCCAGGGTGGTCGACTTGCCACTGCCAGTGGTGCCGGTCAAGAGGACCAGGCCCCTCACCTCATTAGAGATTCGTTCCAACACATCCGTCGGGAGGTTGAGCTCTTCAAAATCCTTGATCCCGAAAGGGATCACCCGCAGGGCGATGGCGATGGTCCCCCGCTGCTGAAAGATGTTGACCCGAAACCTCCCCAGCCCGGAGATGCCATAACCCATGTCGATCTCCATATCCTGCAGGAATCGCTCCCGTTGCCGCTCGCTCATAATTTGGTACGCTAGCTTGGCTATTTGGCTTGCGTCCAGGGCCGATTGGTCCTTGAGCATGATCAACTCCCCATCAATCCTCAAAACGGGGGGCTGCCCGACCTTAAAGTGTATATCCGAGGCACGGTTGTTCAGGGCAACGAGGAGTATTTCACTCAGATCCATCCTCAACCTCCTTGTGAGCTTTGGGAAGCTTGCCTTGCTCATGGATCTTGCCCACCATATCTTCTTTCATCTCTGGGTTCTCCCTCAGAAAGGTCTTGGCATTTTCCCTCCCCTGGCCGATCCGAGTGTCGCCGAAGGAATACCACGTACCTACCTTCTCCAGGATATTAAAATCGGTTGCGAGGTCCACGATCTCACCTTCCCGGGAGATCCCCTCTCCATAGATGATATCGAACTGCACCTCCTTAAAGGGAGGGGCCACTTTATTCTTTACCACCCGGACTTTGGTTCGGTTTCCCACCACATCCTGGCCCTG
>CAYHAB010000137.1:0-5728 GCA_964354505.1 uncultured Thermodesulfobacteriota bacterium | reverse complement strand
AAGGGAGGGGGGGTGATCGCCCTGCAGCGTGTCACCGAGACCGAGTCACACCTTTAGGGGATCATCCGGGGGGAGCGGGTGGATGAGCGGGGCTAGCAGCTGACGGAGATGGTGGAGAAGCCCAAACCCGATGAGGCGCCCTCGAACCTGGCCGTTATCGGGAGGTACATCCTGCCCCCGGAGATTTTTCCCATCCTGGAGAATACCCCTCCCGGCAAGGGCGGTGAGATCCAGTTGACCGACGCCCTGCAGGTCTTGGCCCGCAGGATGCCCCTGTACGGATATGAATTTGTAGGGGATCGGTACGATGCCGGTGATAAGTTCGGCTATCTCGAGGCCAACATCGCCTTTGCCCTCAAACGCCCTCAGATGGCCGAGAGACTCAAGGAGTTTATCAAAAAGGTTACATGATGAACCGTTGCCCCTTACCTTCAGGCGAAGATTTTAGTTTGATTTTTTTCCAAAAGGGTTCAAGGGGGCACGCCTCCTACATACATGTTAGAATGATTTTCACTCGAATCCCTGACCCCTCAAGCGGGATGGCTACCCGCAGACATCGGGGGCACATGCCATGGTCTACCGTGTCTTCTGATCGTAATCGAAGCGGTGGGTCACGACGATCCCCGATTCATCGACATAATAACGGCTCATATCCCTCTCCTGATCGTAGCCAATCTCCTCTCCCCTCCTGATGATATTGCCGTGATCGATGATGGCCCGACGCACCCTGGCCCCTTCTTCAATCACCACATGGCCGAGGATCACCGAATTTTCCACCTTGGCATTGCTGGCGATGTGCACATCTCTTCCGATGATGGAGTCCCGGACATGGCCGCCGGCGATGATGGAACCTCCCACCACGAGAGAGTTCTCTACAAACCCTGCCTTGCCACTGGTGTCCACCACCACCTTGGCAGGGGGATCGTGATGTTTGACGGAACGCACGGGCCAGGCGGGGTTATACAGGTTCAGTTGGGGCATGGGGTTCTTTAAGTCCATATTGGCGTCATAGAAGCTCTTGATGGTCCCCACATCCCGCCAATAGTTGTTGGGACCGGATAAACCCGGGACTTCATTGCGGCAGAAGTTATAGGCATAAATGCGTCTGGTTTCGTAGAGCCTGGGGAGGATGTCCCGGCCGAAGTCGTGACTGCTCTGCGCATCGGCGGTGTCCGCCATAACTTCTTCAATCAGTACGTTAGTATTAAATATGTAGTTCCCCATAGAGACCAACGCCATATCCGGCTGGCCTGGGATAGGAGTGGGATGAGGGACCTTTTCTTGGAAGTCGGTGACCCGCCATTGCTCGTCTACCACCACGACCCCAAGGTGGCTGCACTCGGTTATGGGATAGGGGACGGTGGCGATGGTGATCTCCGCCCCCTTTTCCAGGTGGTAGCCGATCATCTGGCTCACATCCATAAAATAGACGTGGTCCGCCCCAAACACGAGTACGAGATCCGGTTTCGTTTGTTGGATAAGGTAGATATTTTGATAGATTGCGTCAGCCGTCCCCTGATACCAGGTTTCACCCACACGCATCTGGGCAGGGACCGGGAGGATAAAGAGGCCCTCTATAGGATATGTCCCCACCCATCCCTGCTGCAGATGTCTTAAGAGGGATTGGGCCTTGTATTGGGTCAGGACGTAGATTTGGTTAATCCTGGAGTTGACGAGATTGCTGAGGACGAAATCGATCAGGCGATACATCCCTCCGAAGGGGACGGCAGGTTTGGCGCGTTGCTCGGTCAAGGGGTGGAGGCGCTCCCCCTTACCCCCAGCGAGCACCATAGCCAAGATTTTTACATCCGTCTTCCTCATGGTTGGGATCCGTTAATAGTATACTCAAAAAACCAGCGCCAATCCAGTTCGGGAAAGAGGTCGTCTCTTTGCTGGCAGTCCGACAAAAAGTTCCGGGCACCCTCCGAGAGCCCACCCGTTTGAAGGTACTCTTTGGTAATGGATATCAGTTGTCTCAGCCAATCGTAGTGGGTGCTGAAACGCAGTTCGGCATAATCACGGGCGCTGACCGTGCTGATGAGAAATTGCCAATCAGAGCTCTGCAGCAAAAGGAGCTCCCTGAGGGATTGGCAGATAAGCTCCTGTAAGATCGTATCAGCTGGCAGCCTTCCATTTACTTCTTTCAGACTCCGCAACTCCTTTTCCATCTCATAGATGTGCTCCCAGGTCCAGACCGTATCCTGATTGAGCCAGATAAAGTGATATCCCCCTTCTCCCCATGAGCCCTCGGGGAGCTGCATGACCAACGAGGGGGGGTGTTCTTCGAGGTATTCACTGCAGGTAGTGGTCGGTATCTCTTTATCTTGTGCAAGCTGCCTCAATACCAAGGCCAACCATTCCGGTCCTTCAAACCACCAGTGACCGAAGAGTTCCATGTCGTACGGCGCGCACACTATCCCCCTTTCCCCTGTCTCGTTGTGATATTTGTTGAGTTGCTCCTTGATGAGGCCCACAAAGTGCCCTGCATGGGCCCTCAGCCGCTCTTTGGCCTTCTCCGGCACATAGACCTCTTTTTCGGCAAGATCCGATTTACTCTTTGTGATCCGCCAGTAGCGCATTCCCCCGGGGAAATGCTTTTTGTGGAATTCCAGATACCAGTAATCCCCTGGATATCCGTGTTCGGCGCTCCAGACCTGCAGGGCAGTGTGTGGGTCTCTGGCAAAAAAGGCGGCGGCCTTCGTGAGATCTCCTGTAGAGCTGACGTAGTAGGACTGATAGGGGGAGCGTTTTTCTGCCGGGGGTAAAAGCTCCTGCCCCTGTTGGGATTGGAGCCAAAGACGACGCAGCATGGGAAAGCGCTCCAAGTAGGTGCCGATGGCCTTTCCGCCTGCCAGCAGATGGGTGTCCACCACAAAGAAACTCAGCTCGTGAGAGGCCAGGTGTTCTTCTATCCCGCTTCTCTCCATTGGTGCCTTGTACAGGGGGGTGGAAAAGGGCGGTTCCCAGCGGTAGCGAGGACGATAGGCGCACTCGGGCAACCATATACCGCGGGGAGGTCGCCCGAAATGGCGCTCATACGTGGCCTTCCCCTGACTTAGTTGGAGATTGATTGATTCCTCCAGGCCCAAAAGCGGCAGATACCCATGGGTGGCAGCGCAGGTCATGATCTCTATATAGCCGTCCTCTTGGAGTCCTCGGAAGGCGGCCAGGATGTCTTCTTTTATCTCATCATGATAGAAACGGAGGGCTTCGACGAAGTAGTCCTCCCAGAACTGGGCCAGGCCAGCCATGTGGTCCTGATCCGTCTTCTTGAAGTATGCGTTATCCTCTTGCGCGCTGTCGATCCTCGCTTGCAGATAGCGCTTAAACTCTTCCTTGAACAGGGGGTGGGAGAGCTGTTCAGCCAGCACGGGGGTGATGTCGATAGTCAGATGAAAATCGACCCCTTCCTTTTTTAGACGATAAAACTCCCTGAGGAGAGGTATATAAGAGAAAAGGGAGGCCTCACTTAACCAGTCCATCCCATGAGGCCACTGGCCATGGTTCAAGACATAGGGGAGGTGTCCGTGCAGGACAAAGGTAAAATAGCCTCTTTGTGCCATAGGGTCTCCTTTTTTATTGTCCTATTCTGGGGGTAAAACCCTCGCCTTTAGCTCGATTTTTTAACCCTCAAACCCTTCCGACTTGTCGGGATGGTAGCTGACTATAGACTAGGAGGAGGCATCTTTCGCAAGCCCCGGCGAGATCTCACCATTGTAATCCCCCACTTTGAAGAATACCAACTCCCACTGGTCATTGTCCTCACTATACTTCAGGATGTAGATATTCGCATCCTCGGCCACGACCTTGAAATAGGTGTGATCAGGCCCATACCATTGGTCCAGTATTGCCTTGACCTTCACCTTCTTCTTTCCCAGAGAGAAGGCCAAGGGCCTCTGGTTGGCCTTGTACCCGGAATAGCCATCGACCTTTATCCCTGCTGCCATCTGCATCTCACCCATTTTTATGATGGCTCTTTTGTGCCCCATTGTCAATGGTATCACAATGGGTTGATTGTGATGGATAAGTTACTCAGAAAATAGCCCCTCCCCTGCCGCCTTTCCCGCTTCGGGATCTGGCCAAAGGGCCACCCCCGGCCGTAATCCTTATCTCTCTATTGAAGAGCGGGAGCGGTATCCTGACCTTTGCGATTTATGTACAGCGGTGCGGAACCCACCTTATCCCCTTACTAGGGGAGAAGGGATATTTGGTGCTGAAATGTAATTGCGACACAGTCTCCAGCGGAAGAGGTGGTCTATATATACCATGTTCATCGTTTGTGGGTGACGTAGGGGTGATGGAGAATTATAATGAATTTAAGGTGTTTTTGTTGTCCATGAGGGGCCCCTGTGATAAAATACATGCTGAAAGAGGGGATCTTCTAAGACTTCAGGAGGGATGCCATGCGAATTGTTTTTTTAGAGAGGTTGCGCACTATGCGGATTCCTTTCCCCGAGAAGCTGCGCCCCCTGAAATTCAATAGAGATAACCCGTGGCACACGGGGATAATGGGCGTGGTTATCGGGGCTTTTTTGACGGGGATTGTCCTCTTGGTTTTCTTTGGACTACGAGAGCGGCATATGTATGCACATACGCGGATCACTTCGTTAGATATCGCCGATACCTTGTTAAAGAAAAACATTGCCGCGGATGCGCTGGCGATATACAAAGAGGTCTTACGTAAGGTATCAAGGGAAGGGGATCCCAAGCTCTATGGCTACCTTAAGAATAATGAGGGGGTCTGTTACTATACCTTAGCTCTCATTGAAGATATGGAGGCTAACCTCGTCAAGGCTATCAGCGCCTTTGAAGAGGCCTTAAAAATGAGGGCCGAGGAGCGGTATCCCATCGAGTATGCCGCTACCCAGAACAACCTTGGAACAGCATACTGGAAACTTTCTGAGGTCAAGGGCAAGGAAGAGAACCTGGCCAAGGCCGTCAACGCCTATGAGAATGCCCTGCGATTCAGGACCCTTGAAGAGTATCCTCTTGATTATGCCGCCACCCAAGATAATCTCGGAGCAGTTTACTGGGAGCTTGCCGCAATCAGGGACAAAGAAGGCAACGTGGTCAAGGCCATCGCTGCCTATAAGGAGGCCCTGCGGGTATACACCCTTAAGGAATACCCCGCCGGCTATGCTATGACACATGACCATCTCGGAACCGCGTACAGCGCCCTCGCGGAGTTCAGCGCCAAGGGGGAAACTTTGGCCAGGGCTATGAGCGCCTATGAGGAGGCCCTGCGGGTATACACCCCTGAGCACTATCCGATTGATTATGAAATGGTGCAGAATAATCTTGGCGCTGCGTACAGCGCCCTCGCAGAGGTGAGGAATAGAGAGGCCTATCTGACCCAGGCCGTCAGCGCCTATAACAAGGCCTTGAGGGTATACCATCAGGAGCAATACCCTGCCGGTTATGCTGCCACCCTGAACAATCTCGGTGACGCCTTCCGGGGTCTTGCAAAGGTCAAGGACAAGGAGTTGAATTTAGTAATGGCAATTGGTGCCTATGAGGAGGCCCTGGAGGTCAGGACCATTGACCGACACCCCGTTGATTATGCCGCTACCCAGAACAATCTCGGCACTGCCTACTGGGGGCTTTCCGAAATAAGGGGCAGGGAAGAGAATCTGGCCAGGTCCATCGCTGCCTACAAGGAGGCCCTGCGGGTCAGGACATTAGAGCAGTACCCCCTGGATTATGCCGCTACCCAGAACAACCTCGGCGC
>CAYHAB010000136.1:0-7309 GCA_964354505.1 uncultured Thermodesulfobacteriota bacterium | reverse complement strand
GAGGGTCCTTAATTCCTTAGAGTCTCGCCTCCGGAAGGTCTTGAAGAGGGCCGAAGAGGGGAGAGAAGGGGTTTCTGCATTAAAGGGGGAGGCCAAAAGGATCAGAGGGGACTTCATGGAGCACTTTCCCAAGGCGAGGCGTCTCGGCGGGGGCGGGGAGTTCCGCGAGGGTGATTGGGTGGAGGTCATAACCTTGGGCAAAAAGGGGGTGGTAGCTGCCGTTTTTCAAGATCCTCCCCGAGCAGAGGTATCTCTAGGCGGCATACGGGTCAAGGCCCCCTTGGAAGAACTGAGGCTTGTCTCCCAAGCTGAAGCGGTAGGGGAGGGGCAAGCGATCTACCATGTTGCCCTGGAGTCATCAGGCGGCGCTCTCCACAAGGAGCTGAATGTGATCGGTTTGAGGGTGGATGAGGCCCTCCCCCAGGTGGACAAGTTTCTCGATGAGGCCCTTCTGAGGGAGCATGTGTCGGTTCACATCATCCATGGGATCGGTTCCGGGAAACTACGGGAAGCGATACAGGGGCATCTGAAGGGTCACCGGTGGGTGAAAGGTTTCAGGGAAGGGGAGCTGAACGAAGGTGGCCGTGCGGTCACCATCGTGGAGCTGAGGTGAGGCGATGAGCGGGTTCATCCCCGATGAGGTCCTGGAGGAGATCAGAGAGCGGGCGGATATCCTTGAGTTGATCTCCGACCATCTGGCACTCAAGAAGGTGGGAAGGAACTATAAAGGGCTGTGCCCCTTTCATCAGGAAAAGACCCCATCTTTCATGGTGAGCCCGGAAAAACAGCTCTTCCACTGCTTTGGATGTGGCATCGGAGGAAATATCTTCACCTTCCTCATGAAGTATGAGCAGATCTCCTTTGCGGAGGCGGCGAGGGCCCTTGCCCAGAAATATGGGATTCGCATCCCTGAGGTCAGGGCGACGGCACGGGATGAGCGTAAGGAGGGTTTACTGAAGATCAACGACGTCGCGTTGGCGTTTTACGTCCACCAAATCAAAGACGGGAAGGAAGGAAAGATCGCCAGAGACTACCTGGAGCGCAGGGGGATAGATTGGGCGGTCTGCGAAGAGTACGGGATAGGTTATGCGCCCCCACGGTGGGATGCCCTGGTGACCCACTTCAAGGGCAAGGGGGTGAATGTAAAAGAGGCGGAGTCTCTGGGCCTCATCATCCCCAAAAAGGGCGGGTGGTATGACAGGTTCAGGGCCAGGATCATCTTCCCCATCTTTAACCTGCAAACCAGGGTGATCGGGTTCGGAGGCCGAGTCTTAGGTGATGGCGAGGAGCCGAAATACCTCAACTCTCCGGATTCATTCCTTTATAAAAAAGGGGCGGGTTTTTATGGATTGAACGTTGCCCGACAGTACATTCAGAAAGAAGAAGGGAAGGTCTTCATCGTGGAGGGATATTTTGACCTGCTCAGCATGGCGCAGAAAGGGGTGAAGAATGTGGTGGCTACTTTGGGAACGGCCCTTACCCCTGAGCAGGTAAGGCTTGCTCGGAGATTCGGGAAGGAGTTCTTCCTCCTCTTCGACCCCGATAGGGCCGGCAAAAAGGCGACCCTCAGGGGCCTAGAGATCTTCATCCAGGAAGAGGAATTCCCGGCGGTGATCCCCTTGCCCGATGGAACGGATCCTGATAGCTATTTTCAAAAGGGGGGCACCCCCCAGGCCCTGCGCGAGCGGGCGGTTCCAGGGATGGAGTACGCCATGGGGATGCTGATGGAGGGGTATGATCTGGTCACCGTGGAGGGGAAGGTCAAGGCGGTAGAGGCCATGCTCCCCTTTTTCATCCAGCTCAAGGACGGAGTACGCAGAGATTTTTATCTCAAGCGTCTGGCCGAGCGGGTGGGAGTGAAGGAAGGCGAGATTAGAGATGCTGCCTTCACCATGCGCAAGGGGCGGACGAAAGGCACACAGAAGGAGCTGCTTACCGCTATACACGTATCGACGGAAAGGAAGCTCGTGCAGATGATGATTCTGTATCCGGAGTTCATCCCCTTGGTGATCGAAGCGGGGGTTGTAGAGGGCTTCGAGGAACAAAACCTCCGGTCAATCGGCGAATTGGCGATCCATGATTTTCAACGTCACGGTGATTTATCCTTGGATAGGCTCTCCCCTCAATTGGAAGAGAAAGGGGTGAGGGAAATGGCCTTCACTCTGGCTTTTCACGAAGAAGAGATGGAGGAAGGAATTGCGGAAAGGATTATAATGGACTGCCTTCACAACATCAAGATGAAGGCGCTGAAAAGGCAGAGGGAGGGGCTCAACAAGAGAATCAAGGAGGCGGAGGCTCAGAGAGATGAGGCGCTCTTGCATTCTCTCCTTATGAACATGGAAACTATAAAGTCTCAAATTAACAAGCTCCAAAAAGCGGGGTCGAAGGGGTCTTCTTGATCGACTTCGGCAAAAACGTATGGAAAATATACGCAAGAAGAAAGGAGTTGTAGCCTTGAAAGATAAGGGAGTTTTTGATTTTGAAGAGGTTGATGAGGTTATGGAATCGGATGAGGTCCCCTCTGAACAGTTGGAAGATATGCTGACGACGTTTAACGAGATGGACATCGAAGCGATCGACGACGATGAGGGAGTGAACGCACAGAAGGTTCAGGAGGATTTTGTCGAAGAGGAAAAAGTTGAGGAGATCGAGGATCTCGACCTCATCGGCAGGACCAGTGATCCCGTGCGGTTATACCTGAGGGAGATGGGGAGCGTATCCCTCTTGACCAGAGAAGGGGAAGTGACTATCGCTAAGAGAATAGAAGAAGGGAAGAAAGAGGTCATTAGGATCATTCTCAACTGCCCTATGACGGTGAAGGAGGTGCTCAACATCGGAGAAGGAATCCGCCAGGGGAGAATAGAAATCAGGGATATTTCCAATGAAGTCGAGGATGACGAAGGCTACACGGAAGAAAGGGAATTTTATAGGGGAAAAATCCTGAAGATTATAGGCCGGGTACGAAGCCTCGATGAGGATATCCACAAGTTGAAAACAAAGGGAGTGGCTGGAGAAGAAAAGCTGCAAAAGAAGCGTGAAGAGATGGTTACGCTTCTCACCCAGATAAACCTTAAAGAGTTTCAGATTGAGGCCATCGTCGATAAATTGAGGGGGTTGGTGCGTAAGATCGAGAAAGCAAAGCAGGAACTGGCGACGGTAGGCAAGAGGGTGGGGGTGCCTGTACAGAAATTGCGATCTTTTCTCCGGGAGGTGAAGAGGGACCCTGGGAGGAAGAAATCCCTCTTTAAGCAGAGGAAGCTGAATGAAGAGGGATTCGTGGAGCTGGCAAAGGCCGTGAGGAATACCTATCGGAAGGTCCAACGGATTGAACAGGAGGCCGGCCTCACTGCAATGGAGCTGCAAAAGGCCATTGAAGGTATCCGCCGCGGTGAGATTGCGGCCGCGGATGCGAAGAACGAATTGGTGAGGGCCAACCTGAGGCTGGTGGTGAGTATCGCCAAGAAGTACACCAACCGAGGGCTGCAGTTTCTTGATCTCATCCAGGAGGGTAATATCGGGCTCATGAAGGCCGTGGATAAGTTTGAGTATGCCCGGGGTTATAAATTCAGCACTTATGCCACGTGGTGGATTAGGCAGGCCATTACGAGGGCGATAGCCGATCAGGCAAGGACCATCCGGATCCCTGTGCACATGATTGAGACTATCAATAAATTAATTAGAATGTCGCGCTATCTCGTTCAAGAATTGGGACGGGAGCCTCACCCTGAAGAGATCGCCGCGAGGATGGAACTGCCCGTAGACAAGGTTCGCAAGATACTCAAGATCGCCAAAGAACCCATCTCCCTGGAGACACCCATCGGGGAGGATGAAGACAGCCATCTGGGTGACTTCATCGAAGACAAAAAGGCTATACCCCCTGGTGAGGCCGTTATCGTCAAAAATTTGGTGGAACAGGTTCAGAAGGTCCTGTCCACTCTTACCCCACGGGAGGAGAGGGTATTACGGATGAGATTCGGTATCGGGGAAAAATACGATCACACCCTGGAAGAAGTGGGGCAGGATTTCTCCGTCACCAGGGAGAGGATCCGCCAGATCGAGGCCAAGTCCCTGCGCAAACTGCGCCATCCCAGCAGGAGCAAGCAGCTGAAGAGCTTTGTGGATAATTAAGGGGATCCCCCTTTCACCCGCCTGACTATCTCCTCGAAGATAGAGGGGAGGGGGATCTCCTCCTGTTTCCCCTCCTTCATATCCCGCAGGATCGCCTTTCCTGAGCGCCGCTCATCTTCACCGATGATCAGCACATGGCGAGCGCTGAATTTATCCGCCCTGCGCATCTGCGCTTTGAGAGTGCGCCCTTCATAGTCGATCATCGTCCTCACCCCGGCTCGATTCAGCTTATAACTCAAGCTGAAGGCATCTCTCTGAGGATCGACTCCTAAGGCGGCGATGAACAATGACGGACCGGAAGGAAGGGGTTCCTCAGGCAGGATGAGGAGCAGGCGTTCCATCCCGACTGCAAAGCCGATACCGGGGATATCCGGGCCCCCCAGTGCCGCGACGAGATAATCGTATCTGCCGCCGGCGGCCACGGCGTTTTGCGCCCCCAGACCCTCTGCCACCACCTCAAAGGCCGTCCTGGTGTAATAGTCCAATCCCCGCACCATCCTGGGATTTACTTCGAATGAAACCTCAAGGATCTCCAGGTGACTGCGTACCGCCGTGAAATGCTCGGTGCATTCCGGGCAGAGATACGTGCTGATGAGAGGGGCCTCAGACATGACCTCCCGACAACCCTCGACCTTGCAGTCAAAGGCCCGCAGGGGATTCTGCTCCGTCCTCCTGCGACAATCCTGACAGAGGTGATGGAGATGGTCGTTGAGGAAGGTCTGTAATTTCTCTTTATAAGGGAGGCGGCAGCGCGGGCAGCCGAGGGAGTTAATCTGCAATACGCACCGTTTGACCCCCACGATGGACAGATAATACATGACGATGGCCATGACCTCGGCATCTATTGCGGGGTGGGGGATCCCGAAGACCTCCACATTGATCTGGTGAAACTGGCGATATCTCCCCTTTTGCGGCCTCTCATGCCTGAACATGGGGCCGATGGAGTAGAGCTTGGCCATCGGGTCGGCAGCGTACATCTTGTGCTCGATATAGGCCCGCACAACCGAGGCGGTGGCCTCAGGGCGCATGGTAACGCGATCCCCGCCGCGGTCCTCAAAGGTGTACATTTCCTTTTCTACGATATCCGTCTCCTCACCGATGCTTCGGGAAAAGAGATCCGCCTTCTCCAGGATCGGCACCCGTATCTCGGAGAAGCCGAATCCCTCCAGGACCTCCCGCGCTCGCTCCTCCAGCATTCTCCACCGCCTGGTCTCGGGGGGAAGGATATCGCTGAAACCTCTGACGGCCTTGATCTCCACCGTATCTCCCTCTTAACGAACTGTCATGGCGCTCCGCCTATGCGATGAGTCGCCTCAAACCTTGACCTGCACTTTGAAAGGAGGACCACTTCAAACTTCCCCTAGGTCTTCAGTCCTTCCTGTAGGGTATGCATAACCCCCTCATACCCCCAAAGGGGAAATAGCTTTTCCAGGGAAGATCTCTAAGCCTTTTATACCAGAGAGGGGGGAAAAGTCAAACCTCACCCTGAACCACGTCACCGAAGCCTCTCGTGCTTAGTGACAAAAAATGGCACAAGGGGGAACATAAAAAAGCCACTTTCTGCCCGCCCGGGCTGAGGAATCCGTAACTTCGCTGAATTTATTGATTTTTTTTATAAAAGCGGCCGTTTTTTTTGGCACAAAAACTGCTAATGAATTAACAAAGGGTGAGGTGTCTTTACACATTGCATACATCGCACGCTTTACATCTTGAAACAGAGGTTGGTGCAGCGACTGAATGAGAGATAAAAATAAGACCAAAGAGCAATTGATAAAAGAATTAACAGAACTGCGCCAGCGGATGGAGCAGGGGCTGCGTGCGAGCGAAGAGCGATTGCATTTAATCACCGACCATGTAACGGATGTCGTCTGGAGCATGGATTTAGAGCGAAACTTTACCTTTGTAACGCCTTCTGCTGAACGATTACTAGGATACACGGTTGGAGAAATGCTATCTCTCAATTTGAATCAAATCGTAACGCCGGAAAGTTATAAGGAGATAATGGATATCTTCAATCAGCGACAGAGACGGAAAGAACGTGAGCCGGTGACATTGGTGATGAAGCAGGTATGTAAAGATGGTTCTAACAAGTGGTGTGAAGTAACGGCTGCCTTCTTAGTAGATCAACATAACCGCCCCAGTGGTATTGTTGGAGTAACACGTGATATCACCGAGCGCAAGCGGATGGAGGAGGGGCTTAAGGAGAGCGAGGAGCGGTTCAGAATGATTGCTGACAATGCATCTTTCGGTATCTCTATTATGACACCTGAGGGGCGTTTTGAGTATTTCAATCCAAGGGTTACAGAGATTTTCGGTTATACCAAAGAGGATCTTCCTAACAAGGATACCTGGTTTGCAAAGGCCTATCCAGATGAAAAATACAGAGAAATGGTGTCTTCAATATGGTACGAGGATCGAGAAAAAGGTGTGGACATCAGCGAGACAAATCAACGGGTCTTCACCGTGCGATGCAAAAACGGCGAAGATAAGATTATCGAGTTCAGAGGTATCAATTTAAGGGATGGAAAACACTATATCTTCTATGATGACATCACCGACCGCAGGCGGGTAGAGGAGGAGTTAGCAAGGCACCGCGAGGATCTTGAGGAATTGATCAAAGAACGTACTGTTGAATTCAAAGCGGCCAATGAATACCTGCAAGGAGAAATTACCGAGCGCAAGCGGATGGAGCAGGAGCTGCGGGAGTCGGAGAAAAAATATCGCGAGCTGTACCAAAACCTGCGCGATGGTTCTGCCGCCGTGGACATGGGGGGCAAGATCATCGAGTTCAACCAAACTTTCCAGAAAATGCTCGGCTATTCGGCAGAGAAAATCTACAGCCTCACCTACGAAGACATCACCCCCGAAAAGTGGCATCCCATTGAAGCCAGAATCCTCCAGGAGCAGGTATTCACACGGGGTTATTCTGACCTCTATGAAAAGGAATACCGAAAAAAAGATGGCACGATCTTCCCCGTCGAGGTGAGAACTTATCTCGTTAAGGATGACAAAGGCCAGCCCGTCGGCATGTGGGCCATTGTGCACAACATCACCGAACGCAAGCGGGTGGAGGAAGCGCTGCTAGAGAGCGAGAGAAGGCTTTCTCAGATCATTCAAGGAAGTTCAATTCCTACCTTTGTCATTGACAACAAACACTGCGTAATACACTGGAATAAAGCAT
>CAYHAB010000135.1:0-5746 GCA_964354505.1 uncultured Thermodesulfobacteriota bacterium | reverse complement strand
CGTGGCCTGTAACCCCGCCACACTCACGGTTCAGTTTGTGGTTGAACTCGACGACGAAAGCCACAGCCAGACCAGACGACAGGCCCGAGACGACTTTGTTGACAACGTCCTTCAGGCCGCTGGCATTCCCGTGTTCCACTTCACAGCAAGAAGGGCCTATTCGGTACAGGACATCCGGACCATCCTATCCGAGACGAAGGCATTGGAGAAGAAATGAACAGACTGTCGAACAAGGCGTTGGAACCGATCGCTAACGCTCCGACTCAACTTTCCGTTTCACAGGTAATAGCTAATAATTTTAGTCGGGAATCTGGTCGGGACTTAAACCCTTTTAGATGGGTTTTAAAGGGGTTTAAAAGGGTTAAACATGGCGGAATAAGGCTTTTTACCCGCACTTTCACGTCGGCAACAGGGGTTCGAATCCCCTTGGGGACGCCAACTTTGTTATCAATCTTTAGGTTGCGTAGTCACCAGATAAACAAATACAAGAGATACCTAATGTCCATCCTAATAATACTGTGATAATAGTTAATGTTTTCATTGTCCTTACCCTTTTTTCTTCCCCTTCATCTTCTTTATCTCCTCCAATATCTCCTTCTTGGTCACAATCTCCTTCCTCGCAAGCACCTCAATCAAAGCCTCTATGTCATACATATTGGAGGTGGCTAATTCTTCAATTGTAGGATTAATTGCTCGACACTCTAAGCATTCACTTTCGTCCTTACAGCGATAGTATTTCCATGTGTCATTCCAGGTTGAGCAGTCTGAGCATAGATAGCGATGACAATAATGACAGATTGCGATAGCCTCCCTCTCGGGATGTTTGTGGCATTTCTCTATCATTACGACTCCCCTTACTTTACCTTTATTTTACTAATGAATAAATTCTATTGGGCAAAGGGGTGCTAGTCAAGGTTTTTTTGCGAAAATAGGTGAAATGAAGACGGAAATTCGCTATTATGTCTAACTATTCAATATTGCTTCATAGGTAATAGATAATAATTTGGGTCGGGAATTTGGTCGGGACTTAAACCTTTTAAATGGGTTTTAAGTATGTTAAAAAGGCTTAAACATGGCGGAATAAGGCTTTTGTGCCGACGCTTTCATGTCGGCAACAGGACTTCAGACAACAGGAGGAGCTATGAGAACTGTATCGGGAAAGATTCGGATGAAATTACTATTGGTAGTTTTCGTGGTGCTGGTTTCTTCATTCTGGGCCGCCACTGGCCAGGCCGGGGATGATCCTGAGGAGATGGCCTCGCGGGAGGTGGTGGCGCGACTCAAGTTGAGTACCGAGGTAAAAGCGAAGGTGAACGCTATCTTTGCCGAGTACAAAGGCAAGATAGCAGCACGCGAAAAAACGGCGGATGAAGCAAAGAACAAGGCTTTTGATGCTCTGTTTGACAGTATGGAAAATAAGGCTTCAGAAGACGACGTGAAGGCGGCAACAAAAAAATGGGACGAGGAACTCGAGAAGTATAGGACCACTATTCACGAGCGCGACGCAAAGGTGAAACAAGCCCTGTCTCCCGCATTGGCAACCAAGTTTGAACGGGGCATGAAACTCGTCGCCGAACGGGAAGCAAAGTATGACGCGGTCTACAACGAAGGCCTTGCAAGGGCGAAGAAAGACCTACAAGACGGGAAACAGAGAACTGAGGAGGAAAAAAAGAAGGACGCAGAGGAGAGCAAGAAGAAATACGATGCGATTGAAAAGGAATACGACAAGAAGCTAGATGAGCAAGTGGGTAAATTAAGTGAGCCGAAGTAGTCTGCCTCAGCCCAACTGCCCGGGGAGGAATGATACCGGGGTCGAGCCTTGAATGAGGACGGGAGGTGACGAGATGGACGTTGTTCAATTTTTTCACCTTACAGAGTTGAGTTTTTGATAATTTTGTACAACGTCCCTCTTACTTTTCGTGTATAAAATATAGAAAGAGATAATTATGACCATAGTAATAAAGCATACAGCAGTTACGTTTGGCCCGTGCGTGGCAGATAGTCTGGTCCGAACCAATGAAGTTAACGACTAATTGCCCGGCATGAATATTCCGGGCAACAGGGAGGGGTAATATGAGAAAATTGATGCTGTCGGCAGCAGTTCTTCTGATTGTATTAATAGTTGGTTTTTCGCTCTGTTTTGCCGGTATTAATGATGATCTTTTTCAGGCAGTAAGAGACAAGGATGTTCAGAAAGTGAAAAACCTGTTATCTGCGGGTGCGGATGCAAACGCCAAGGCAAAAAATATATTCGGCGGATATATTACGCCCCTGTATATTGCGGCAGGCGACGGTAATGCCGAAATTGTAAAGATGTTGCTCGAAAAGGGCGCTGATGTCAATTTCAGGGAAGAGAGTTTGGGCAACACACCCTTACTGTTGGCGGCAATGCCGGGCTACACCGAAATTGTCAGGATGTTGCTCGAAAAGGGCGCTGATGTGAACGCCAAGGACACGTTGCTAGGCCAGACCGCCCTGATGTATGCGGCATTTGCCGGTCGCACCGAGACTGTCAAAGTATTGCTTGAGAAAGGAGCGGATATGAACGCCAGAAACAAGAACGGCGCGACAGCGCTGGGAAGCGCGGTTATCCGTTGTCAGACCGAAACCGTAAGACTGCTGCTTGAAAAAGGCGCGGATGTAAACGCCAAAAGCAATAGTGGCCGGACACCATTAATGTCGGCAGCTTCTGGGTGTAAAACCGAAGTCGCCAGACTGCTTCTTGAGAAAGGCGCGGATGTGCAGGCCAAAGACAAGGACGGCAAAACGGCATTATCAATAGCCCAACAGGAAGAGAAAACTGAGATGGTAAAATTGCTTAAGGAATATGGGGCTCAATAGTCTGGTTTGGGACTCAATGAGGGTACTTCCAGAAGCAGTATGTGGGGTTAAGAAAAAATAGGGACAGCAACCGTTTAATGAGGAAGGCTAAAACATAAATGAGGATGTCTAACCAGTCAATTCACCGAATTGACTGGAAACGGCCCTTGTCTCTCGGTGATTTTTGCGTTAGACCACAATCCAAAGGATAAGATGATGAATCAGAAAATAGACGAAATATCAGAAAAGCTTTTTCGCAAGAACTATGAGCAACTTGGTGAGCGAGAAAAGAAAGTTGTTCATCATCTCGCCGAGAGAACCCACATTGCGAGAAATGTCGCTCAAGATTTTTCTGAGCAATTGACTTTTGGCCAGAGGCTGGCCGACAAAGTCGCTGCCTTTGGCGGCTCCTGGACCTTTATATCGATCTTTGCGGTTATCCTGGTTATTTGGGTTCTCCTGAATTCGTTCGTTCTAATCACGTACCGTGAGTCATTCGATCCATATCCGTACATTCTGCTGAATCTGTTTTTATCGATGCTTGCCGCTATTCAAGCTCCGATAATCTTGATGTCTCAAAACCGCCAGGCCTATAAGGATCGCTTGAGTGCGGAACATGATTACGAAGTCAACTTGAAGTCGGAGCTTGAGATAATGGCGCTTCATGAGAAAATAGATTTACTGAGGGAGAAGCAATGGAGTGAACTTATTTCAATTCAAGAGGAACAGCTCAGGCTTCTAAGCCAATTAATTAAAGACCTAAAGAAAAATCAGTGAACCGCTGTCTAACGAGTCGCTCAAGAGGGACGCGGCAAAAAAACCGCCGCGCCCCTTAACCTCATCGTCACTTCATAGGTAAAGGATAATAATTTTAGTCGGGAATCTGGTCGGGACTTAACCCTTTTAAATGGGTTTTAAAGCGGTTAAAAAGGCTTAAAAATGGCGGAATAAGGCTTTTCTGCCACGCTTACACCTACAAAGTGTGAGGATTGACTCTCCAGATCAGTTGATGATTTCCGATTGAAAAGGAGAACGAAAACCGCAAGGTAGGCTTTAGGTGCCCCCACCCCCAGTCAGCGAACCCCTCCGGTGGCTTTTAAGGAAAAACGCATCAATCAGATAGACAGTCATGTCCCATGCCCAGTGTGTCCGCGGACATCGCTTCCTATCTATCTTGGGGCCAACAGGCGATCCATTTTCGACCTGACCAGTATACCTATCATCTTGCCTATGCTCAGCTTGCCTCGGGCTTTTCCGAGCTTGATATTGGTCTCGATGATATCCTTAGGAACGTAGGGCTGTTTCGCTTTTGGCTTGCGCACCAGAGAGAGGGAGTCACTGGGACAAGTGCTGACACACAACCCACAGCCGATGCACCGGTTCAGATCCAAGGCCGCCTTACTGTCGGCCAGATGAATGGCTTCCATCTGACAGCGCTCGACGCAGGTCCCACAACCCTTGCATGTGTCAGTATTGAGGCTCGCTATAAAAGGACTGACCACTACACTGGCCGGTACGGGGTAGTGCTTAAGACTCCGGAGCACGCCGCAGCAGCAACCGCAGCAAGTGCAGATGAAAAGGGCATCTTTGGCGTTGGCTGGTTGCAGCACAAGCCCAACTTCCTCGGCTCGGTGAAGGATCGCCAGCGCCTCTTCCTGACTGATGGCACGGCCTCGGCCCGTGCGTACGATACTCTCTGCGGCCATGCCAAAGCTCAGGCAGCTCTCCTCAGGCTTGTCGCAGCCCTCACCCAGAATGCGCTTCTCCTGTCGACAGATGCAATTACTTACAGCAAAAGTCTTTTGGGCGCGCACCAACTCCTCTGCACGCTCGTAGAGCATCACCTCAGTCGAGGTGCTGATGCTCTTCCCCACAGGGATCGTGCGCAATTGGGGCACTGCTCGCCAAAAGCTATGTTCGAGGTAGGTGGACGCATACTCCTTGGCGTCTTGGGCAAGCTCCCGGTCCAGCTTATTCACCTGGGCCTCCCAGAAGCCAACGGCGTAGGGTTGGGCCATGTACAAGGGCGGTTTGTTTCCCCGGTGGCGGCTAAAGATAAGGCCCTTCTTAAGCATCTTCTCCAATCGCCGGGAAGCCTCCTCGACAGGGATCTTGGCACGGCGGGCAATTACCCGGGGTTCCTCTGGGATCAGTGCCAGGTGTAGGGCAAGTTCGGCATCCTCAGGGGTGAAGAGCCGGCGTAGAATGCGCATTTCCACACCGCTTTCAGTGCGGGGAAATCCCGCTGGAAGGTCATCCAGATGCTTAGCCAACCTTTCATAGATATCTATTGCCGTCATAAACCTCCTTTCCACATAAATGAGCAACGCCTGCAGCCCTTAAAGAAGAGACAGGAGGAATATAGGATGTCCCTCTTGCTTTCCCGTCTCCCTTTCCCCCCTAAAACACCCGTTCCCAGCCCTCGAAGTAGCCCTTCTCTTTATTAAAATTAAGGCGATAAAGACCGGGTTCGAGCACGATGGTCTCCGGTGGTGCTTTGGGTCCTTTTGTTAGTGCTGAAACGCCCAATGCCTTTACCAGGTCGGTCACAGCCGAGATTGTTTCAGGAATCTTTGTATCGACAATCGCCCCGAACTCCGTCAGCTGCCAGCCATTGGCAAGCTTCACACTGCCGTTGGCGGTGCCCAATCCAGGCGTCGTTTTCACGGCATAGCCCATGTTGTAGTTGGGTAAAAACACTATCTGGATGGTGTGGGTGGAAACACCTGCTTTAGAGGCGTTGTCTTTGGAAAGGTCCTTGGTTACCAAGAGGTATGGTTCGGATTCATAAAAGCGAATCCCCGGCGTCGCCCGGTCGTCCCTCGTAACGGGCCTTACTGTCACGGTGGCGCAGCCGACAAACGACGCGGTAAGCACCAGCGCGCAGGACAAAACAAACCATGTTCGCATCATACATCCCTCCTTA
>CAYHAB010000134.1:0-2789 GCA_964354505.1 uncultured Thermodesulfobacteriota bacterium | reverse complement strand
TCCTGCATACTCACCAGAGCTACCTGGATTTCCGGCTGCGGACGAGCCATGCTCATGTTGTCGGGAACGTCAACGAACGGGATCTCGTCGACCTGTGGCGGGACCCCGACTACGTTCAGCTGCGGGAACGCCTCCAGGCGTTCGACGTCGCGCCCTGCTCCCTGTGCAACAGCTGCGACATGGCCGACGAGAACCTGGAGGACTGCTTCGGCAGTCCCGCCCCGACGTGTGATGGCTGCCTGTAGGCCCAGGGGTTCGTTCAGTGCCCGTGATCGTCACGGCAGGCGCACTGCAGGAGGACCGATGATGGGGAACCTGGCCTTGACCGGCAGGAAGACCGGCCAGGCGCTGCTCGCCGGTCTGCTCCTGGCGCTCGTACTTGGAGCGTCGCCCGTCCAGGCGGCAGAGCCCGTGGTGCGGGCAGTGCTCCTCTACTCGCCGTACTGCGGGCACTGTCACAAGGTCATGACCCAGGTCCTGCCGCCGCTGGAGGAAGAGTACGGGGACCGGCTGCAGATCGCCACGGTCAATGTCGAGGAGCCAGAGGGTGACGCCCTCTATGACGCCGCGGTCGAACGCCTGGAGATCCCGTCGACGCGGCGCGGTGTGCCCATGCTCATCGTCGGGAAGACCATCCTCATCGGATCGCGCGAGATCCCAGAGCGCCTTCCCACGATGATCGAAGACCTCCTTGCCGGAGGCGGCGTCGACTGGCCGGACATCCCCGGGCTGACGGAGGCCTTGTTCCCGAAGGAGACGGCTCCCGCCGAGTCCGCGGCTCCGACCTTGCCCGGGCCACCCGCCGCACCGTCCCCAGCAGCCGCAGCGGGCACGTCCCCGGCCACCGCCGCTCCCATCGCGGCGCTCGTCGTGGGCGGCGATTCCACCCTTGGCCCGCTCGACAACCTCGCCCGTGATCCGGTTGGCAACGGGCTGGCGGTCGCCATCCTGGTCGGGATGCTCGCGGCCCTAGCCTGGACCCTCTTCATCGTCCGGCGAGCGGGCAACGGCCTGGTCGCCCGAGCGCCGGCGCTGGCGATCCCGGTGCTGAGTGTCGCCGGCCTGGGCGTCGCCGCCTACCTCGCCTACGCCGAAACCGCCCAGGTGACGGCGGTGTGCGGCCCCGTCGGCGACTGCAACACGGTGCAGCAGAGCCCCTACGCGTGGCTCTTCGGAGTCATCCCCATCGGCCTGCTGGGGCTAGTGGGGTACCTGTTCATCATGGCGACGTGGGCCGCTGGTCGGTTCGGGCCCCCGAGCCTCCTTCAGGCCGCAAGGTTGGGTCTCCTTTCCATAACCGTGGCGGGGACCGCCTTCTCGGTCTACCTGACGCTCCTTGAGCCCTTCGTCATCGGCGCCACCTGCGCCTGGTGCCTCACGTCGGCGGTCATCATGACCCTGCTCATGCTGATCGCGGTGCGTTCGATGGCGGTCCTCCCCCAGCGCAGGGTGGAATCGCCACCGGGCCCCGGCTCGGGCCCGGCGAGCGCGGCCTCCTGATCCGCATCGCCTCAGGCAGCATCGGCACCGAGCCAGACCCTTCGTTCGCACCAGCAGCTGCCGGGCCGTGCGGGTCCATCCTCCGGCTCGTCCGTGGAGCCGGGAACGCGGTGGCGACCCGGCGGGCTCAGGTGCGGGCCCGCGAGCGCGCCCTTGCCACCGCGCCAGCCCAGCGACCGCGCATCTCGGCCCGCCAGGCGTCGCCCTGCTGGGGCCGGAAGACGCGGGCGGGGGCGGCAAGAGCGCGCAGCTCGTCGTCGCTCTCCCAGAACCCCGCGGCTCGACCCGCCAAGAACGCGGCACCGAGCGCGGTCGTCTCCCGGACGGTCGCCGGGGCCACCGGCCGGCCGAGCAGGTCGGCCTGGAGTTGCAGAAGCAGGTCGTTCCCGGCGGCACCGCCGTCCGCACGGAGCGCCTGGAGCGCCGGCGCGCCGCCGGCCTCGAGCGCGTCCACGAGGTCGGCCGTCTGGTGGGCGATCGCCTCCAGGGTGGCTCGTGCGATGTGGGCACGGGTCGTCCCGGCGGTGATGCCCGTGATGGTGCCGCGGGCCTCGGGATCCCAGTAAGGGGCCCCCAGGCCGGCGAAGGCGGGCACAACGACGACCCCGCCGCTGTCCGGCACGCTCCGCGCGAGCGGCTCCACCTCGGCCGTGTCGGCGATGATCCCCAGGCCGTCACGGAGCCAGCGAACGGCGGCGCCTGCCACGAAGACGCTCCCCTCCAAGGCATACGTCGGGCCGTGCCCGCAGCGCTCCCAGGCCACCGTCGCCAGCAACCCCGGCGGCGGTGTCGGCGGCCGCGAGCCCGTGGTCATGAGAAGGAAGCACCCGGTCCCGTACGTGTTCTTGGCCTCGCCCGGCGCCAGGCACGCCTGGCCGAAGAGCGCGGCCTGCTGGTCGCCCACCACGGCCAGAATCGGCACCGGCGCCCCGAGAAGGTCGGGTGACGTCTCGCCGAAGCCGCCGTCGGTCGGGCGGACTTCGGGAAGCGCGTCCAGGGGCACCCCGAAGAGGTCGAGGAGCTCCGGCGACCAGGACCTCCGCTCCAGGTCGAGGAGGAGTGTCCGACTCGCGTTCGAGGCGTCGGTGGCGAACGTTCGACCGGCGGTCAGGCGCCAGGCGAGGTACGAATCCACAGTCCCGAGGAGGATCTCGCCGGCGGCGGCGCGGCGCCGGCCGTCCGGCAGCGCCTCGAGGAGCCACGCCATCTTCGTCGCGCTGAAGTACGGATCCAGGAGGAGGCCCGTTCGAGCGCGCACGGCCGGCTCGTGCCCGCCGGCACGGAGCGCA
>CAYHAB010000133.1:0-5840 GCA_964354505.1 uncultured Thermodesulfobacteriota bacterium | reverse complement strand
CTCAAGCTCTTCGATCAGCCATTTTGCCAACGCATTCTGCTCAACTTCGGGGAGCTTTGAGGCTTCCTCGAAGGCCTTTTTAAGAAGTTTAGTCATCGCACATCTCCGCTTGAATCAATCGCATAACTTATTTATTAGATGGCTACATGAAAAGTGTAATGCAACAGAACAGTATCTATTTACCATAAATGTTAGCGAATGTCAATTATAGTTTGATATTTTTGCTTAAAGTGCATTTTAAGGGGACGGAACGGTAATGAGGGGGAATCGTTACCCTGATACGACCACAGGCTCGGTACGTGTTTCCAGGTCCCTAGCAAACCGCTTTCTTTCCTTAAGATGCGCATACAGATCGACGCCGGTCTTCAAGAGGACAAGGATCAGGAGCATAAAAAACGGTTGGCCAAGGATAATAATACACCCTGTGCCGAAGACCAGCGTCAAATGCATCACTATGACCCTCCGATAAGGTTCGAACATAGGATCATTGCCTTTTATCTGACTCCTTTCTCCCTTGATCAGGTAATTAACCACAAAGGAATATCCGTGGCTGAGGAAGAGCGCGGCCACCACGTACCGGCCCATATATAAGAGCTCCAATGGCTGGATCTGCACGTTCAGGAACTCATGAACGATCGCGTACAGCACCACCCCATGGATGGCTGTAAACCCCCCAAAATGCACGATGAAAAAGACGCTGCCGATGATCTTCATGAAGACGGTAAAGATGATGAGCCAGCCGCGGGTGTCGTCTTGAGCAAAAATCATCTTGAGGAGGCTGAAGAAGCCGATCACCACGTTCTCCGCCCAGTAGGCGAAAAGGATTTCCACCAGGTCCCAGCCCGCGAAAAGGACGCCCAGCAGCGGCACCGCGTTGGCGCCGAGCAGAAAGAACACTGACGAGGGAAGACGCCTCTGTCCTTTGTTCATATGTTCATAACCGCGTGGAATCTAACAAGGGGAGTTCGCACGAAATGTGCCTAGCAAGTTTGATATTCTTATCTAACCTTTTCGACACCTGAAATCGTTACCCCGGTCAAACAAGACTTAGCCCAAGCTTCTTGAATTATGCCTCTCTTTTTTTATAGCCATTTCTTCTTTTTGAAATAGAACAGCATGAAAATCCCTATTCCCATCATAACGAAGCAGATGAATGGGTAACCCCACCTCCACTCCAACTCCGGCATATATTTGAAGTTCATTCCATAAATCCCGGCAAGAAAGGTGAGGGGCATAAAAATCGTAGCAATGATGGTCAACACCTTCATCACCGAGTTAAGCCGGTTACTAACGCTTGAAAGATAGATATCCAGTATCCCTGAGATCATGTCCCGGAAGGTCTCGACGTTATCAATCACCTGAATGGTGTGGTCGTAAAGGTCTCTGAGATAGATCCTGGTTGAGGCCTGTATCAGAGATGATTCTCCCCTTTCAAGGCTACTCACCACCTCCCTCAGAGGCCAGACAGCCTTCCGCAAAAATAGCAACTCTCTTTTTAGGTTATGGATCGTTTGTAGGGTTTCGGGTGTTGGACTGGTGACTAATTGCTCTTCGAGAAATTCTATCTTCTCACCCAGTTTTTCCAGGAGGACAAAATAGTTATCGACGATTGAATCTAATAAAGAATAAGTCAGATAATCCGCTCCCATTTTTCTGATACGGCCTTTGCCGCTTCTGATCCGCTCCCGGATGGGGTCAAAGGTGTCTCCTTCTTTTTCCTGAAAAGAAAAAACAAAATTTTGACCCATGATGATGCTGATCTGATCCGATTCTATCTCGTCTTTCTGGTGATTGTATTCGAGACTCCTGAGAACGATGTAAACATAATCTCCATAATCCTCCATTTTCGGACGTTGATCTGTATTCAGGATGTCTTCCAAAACCAGGGGATGAAATCCATAACAATCCCCCAGCTTTTCGAGTATCTCTGTCTGATGAAGTCCGTCAATATTAATCCATGTCACGGTTGGCTTATCTTTAAAGATGAAACACTCCTCAACCGCCTGGATTTCCTCTTCCTGAAATTTGGTCGTGTTATAATCTATGATGCTGATCTTAGGCGTCTGTACCTTTCGTTCTCCAATGTGAACGAGGCTTCCGGGTGGAAGGCCGCTTTTTATCGATCTCTTCTTAATCAGCTTTGCCATTTTTCAAAACCTTTTGTCTACCAAGAAGGGGATGTCGGTTCTAAAGCAATTTTTAGTTCTCGTGCTCGTGAAAGAGAGAGGTTTTTTTTCACAGCATCACCCCTGCATCTTTGCCAGCTCTTTGGAGCGCTGGGTGGCGGCGGCCACGGCCTCCATCACGGCCCCCCTGAACCCTTTGGCCTCCAACGCAGCGATCCCCGCTATGGTCGTCCCCCCCGGCGATGCCACCCGGTCTTTCAGGTGGGCCGGGTGCTCACCCTGCTCAGAGAGGAGCCGGGCAGTCCCCAGGACGGTCTGGATTGCCAGCTCCAGGGCATCCTTCCTCGGCAGGCCCATCCTTACCCCCCCATCCGCCAGCGCCTCGATGAAGAGGCAGACATAGGCAGGTCCACTGCCGCTCATGCCGGTTACGGCATCCATGAGCAACTCAGGGATGACCACTGTCCTGCCCATGGCATTGAATATCTCCTGGGCCACCTCCATATCTTCAGCAGATGCCCCTCCCCCTGGAGAGAGGGCGGTGGCGGACTCCAACGCCAGGGCGGCAATATTCGGCATCGCCCTGATAAGGCGCACGTCTTTTGCCAGGATTGAAGCGATTGCTGCGAGGGAGGCCCCGGCGGCGATGGAGATGAGGAGCGTGGAGGAATCCAGGACAGGGGCGATGTCCTGTAGGACTCCCTTCAACTCCTGGGGCTTGACGGAGAGTATGATGACCTGGGCCTGGGAGGCGAGTTTTCGATTATCCGGGATTACCTCCACGCCATAGTTCTTCTTGATGTGGTCCCTCCTGTCGGAACGGATCTCGCTAACCACGATCCCCTCTGACATCCCTTTTTGGTGGAGACCCCGCAGGATAGCCTCACCCATATTTCCGGCGCCGATGATCCCGATCTTTTTCTTCTGCATCTCCAACTCCTTCTTCATTAGGGCGAAGAAACACGCATTACGGCTTGAGAGGTTACCCCCTCACGGCGGCTTGCAAACATATTAACGATGGAAATGATTGTGAGCTGTTAATGGAGGGTATCTTCACGGCACTAAAAAAATATGGTGGAGATGGGGGGATTTGAACCCCCGACCCTCACGTTGCGAACGTGATGCTCTCCCAGCTGAGCTACATCCCCACGTCATTGCCCTCTATCCTTTATTTTCGAGCAACTCCCTGATCACGCGTTTGAGTTCCGTCAAGTCCGAACTCTTTACCACATAGGCATCAGAGGCCCAGGTGGCAAGATCTCTCTTGTAGTCCCCATAGGCAGTGCAGATGATGACCGGCAATTCCTTATCCTGTTCCCTTATCTTCTCGAGGACAGCCAGGCCTCCCATGCCGGGCATCTTGAGATCGAGGGTGACCAGATCAGGCCTCGATCTGGTCAGCTTTGCGAGCGCCTCCTCACCATCTTCGGCCAGTTCTATCTCGTACCCTTCCTCCTCTAACTCCTCCTTGTAGAGGAAGCGGATACCCTCTTCGTCATCGACCACCAAAATTCGCTTCATACGCAATCGTGGACGAAATAGTATCTTATTTTATTTTTCATGTCTACCGTAAAATCCCCGCTCGTTGAGGAACTCCTCCAGTTCGGGGGGGACCAATCCCTGCACCGATTGTTCCTTTGCCAATTTCTCGCGGACCTCAGAAGAGGAGATCCGGGCGAGGGGAGGGGAAATTGTGAGGGGCAAGACCTGCGCTGCAAAGGGGCGGTTCTCCTCCAGCCCAAAGAGATCCCGAAGGTCTCGTTCGTCGTACCCTCCTCTATTGGCAACCAAAAATCGCGCCTGGGAGAAGAGCGAGCGGAGGGCATTGTTTCTGTCTCCGTAGTACCTCGGATCGAGGACCCTCACGATGGTGTCATACCCGACGATGAAATTGATCTGCGTATCTTTCGGATAGACTTTTTGTATGGCCTCAACCTTTTTCAGAAACAGCCCGTGATTGGAGATCCCCAGAGAAATCTTGGGATCATCCCTGAAGAGGACCAGCAGCATAAGGAGTTTGTCCTCGAGGGGAGCGCCGAAAAGTTCCTTGTCCATGGCCTGCTGATCGAGGATAAGCAGGATCTCGTCAAAGGGGATGGCCTTGGCCGCCTCCCTGACTATGGCCTGATGGGCTGACGTAGGGGGATTGAAGGAGGCGGGGAAGACCCCAAGCACCTCCCCCCCTCTATCTCCCATCCCCCCCGTGGCCCGCTTCACTATTGTGATAAGGGGAGGCCCTTCCTGCGGGAGGTAACGCAATACCCCGTGCAGGTATTCCCGGGTGCGGGGATTATAGGGGTCTCTGAAATCAGATTTGGGCATGTATCTATTTTAACATAGATATCTAGTCAATGAACCCGTACCACATCATTAGCAGGGAGCGGCTATTTTTTGCCCTTTAAGTCCGGCGTGACGGTAAAGACAAGGGTGTTTCTGTCCGAGCCTCTCCTGTACTCGATGTTTTTAATCGCTTTCTTCATAACCCTTGTAGAGGGTGCTTTTCCAGGCTCGAAGAAGTCCGCTGTCTCGAGGAAGGTATTGGCCAACAGCATGTTAAAGGGCGTTCCTGTATCTACGATGTCGATAAGGAGCGTGCCGCTGTCATGGACATTACAGGCAATGCTGATTTCACCTGTTCCGTGTGGGCAGGAAAAAATGATGATATTCCGGAGGGCCTCTTCTACGGCAAGTCCTATCTCCCGAATTCTTACATCATCGAAGCCTGCCTCCCATGCATGGGTAGATACAAACTCCACGAGGGTGGGGATCGCATCAACCAGCGCCGGCTGTGTAATCTTGTTTTGTGCGTCTTCCTCAGCCCCTTTTTTCATAAATCTCCCCATGCGGACATTCCCGTGTTGCGATGAAATCTATTGGCGCTATTTTAGCATAAAATGCTAACTGCCGTGTTGATTTTTAATGTGCACATTACCCTTGTTTGGTCAAAGAGAAGAACACGAGGGGCTTGGTTTGCCATTCCTTACGAACGGCGTGAGAGGAAAACCGGGAGTAAAAATAGTAGAATGATTCCGATATTGTATAATATCAGGAAGCGCCGCTCAGAAAAAAAGGGGGGATGTTGCCATCCCCCCTTTTTTTCACATTAAATTTACTTACCTTTAGCTGGTGCCGGTGCTGCCTTGGCCGGTGCTGCCTTGGCTGGTGCTGCCTTGGCTTTAGTTGGCTTAGCCTGAAGTTCTTTCAGCCGATCTTTACAGTATTTATACGCCTCCGCTGCGGGCAGGCCTTTCGCCGTCTTTTCCTTCACATATTCATCAAACATAGGCTGAACCTTCTTTACCCACTTCACCGATTCCGCGTCTGAAAGAGGAATAAACTTGTGCCCCAATTTCAGGGTAATTTCTCTTCCTACCTGATCGATTTCATCCCAGGTTTGCTGGTGTTTTACGATCCACTCCTGGTTGATCTGCTCTATGATCTTCTGATCGCCCGGCGAGATGGAATTCCACTTCGCCTTGTTCATGACCACAGAGAAACCAATAGTGTATGCAGTCGCATAGTTTGCTGTTGTGAAGTTTGTCACCTCTGCTAATTTCCAAGCATTGAGTGCTTCGACCGGGCACATAACGCCGTCTGCGACCCCTTTGCTCAGCGCATCGTAGGTCTCACCCATAGGCATGGCCACGGGAGATCCCCCAAGGGCGGCTACAACCTTTGCAGCCGTTCCAGTGGCTCGGATCTTCATCCCCTTAA
>CAYHAB010000132.1:0-3046 GCA_964354505.1 uncultured Thermodesulfobacteriota bacterium | reverse complement strand
GAAAGGGCAGTTGAAAAATCCTCATCGTTACATTGCCTGTAGCAATAGTCATCAGAGAGAGTACGGCTATCCCTCCCAGGATCATGAGGACTTTATTGAGAATATTGCTTATTTTTTCAAGATAGAGCATGCTCCGTCTCCTCTTACAATCAAAAAGGCGCCCGGCATCTTCCCAGGCGCCTTTTCGGTCGATGGGTCTATTTCTTTATGCTGCCCTTCATACTTCTCTTAATCTTTGTACTGCTTCTCATACTTTGCCTTCAATTCGTAAACATCCTTCATAAGCTGATCGCCAGGCAAACCCGCAGCGGCGGCTCTTTTGGTATAATTGTCGATGAGGGGTTTGAGAAGCGTGGGGATCTTGTCTTGTTCGCTCTTAGGAAGTTGATAGATCTTTAGATTGTACTTTTCCTTTGACCACGCAAGGGCTTCTTTGACATGATTATCTACGTACGTCCCCGTCCAAAGTGCTTGTTCGCGGCTGAGGTCATCGATCACCTGTTTTACATCCTTGGGTAGAGCACTCCATTTATCTTTATTCATAACAACGGCAAAGGTGACCACCCACAAGTTTACAATCGTAGCATTGGGGGTATAGGCGGCATAATTGAAATCCTTGAGCACCTCCATGGAAGAGACGTGACCTTTCACCACACCCTTCTGAAGGGCCTCAGGCGTGTCAGACTGCGGCATGGCAACGGGAATGCCGCCTAAGGTTTTAATTATGTCTGCCTGGGTTCCGCCAACCCTCAACTCCATTCCCTTCAGCTTTTTTAATGATTTTACCGGCTTTTTCGTCATAATATTCGCAGGCGGACAGGTGAACAGCGTGATGATCTTTACCTGCTCAAATTCCTTGGGGTTGTATTTCGCGATGAGATCATAGAGAACAAGGCTTGCGGCTTTAGCGCTCGAAAAACCAATCGGCTGATCCACCGCTTCTGATACAGGGAAACGGCCGGGCGCGTAGCTCATGGCTAAACAACCGATGTCAGCTGTCCCTGTGACCACACCATCGAACATGTTCTTCGGATTGAGCAGGGTACTTCCTGGAAAAGTCTGAATAGCAACTTTTCCATTGGTCCTTTTTTCAACTTCCGTTTTCCACCTTTCCATCTGGACGCAGGGGAAGGTCGGAGCAGGAGGAAAATTCGCATAGGTCAGTTTAATCTGCGCCTGGGCCGGAATTGTAGAGACAGTACCGAAGAGACCCACTCCAAATATCAGCAAAGACATGGAAATAACGAACTGTGATACCCTCTTTCTTTTCATGTTGCCCCTCCTTTTTTAAATTAAAAAATTTAATACTTACGTGATACTTGGCTCATATTGTATACAGTATTCAAAATTTGTCAAGCTTTTTTTGAGAAGAGACGGCACTCACTCTGAGGGCATCTTAAACGCATGAATACAAACCATGCAAATTTCTAAATATGCGTTTAGGGTCATGTAAGCTGTTGACGCAAAGGGTATTTTTTGATAATCAATGAGACCTCCAGTTTCGTGGGAGTTGGCGATGAGTGAACCAATTCACATAGTGCACCCGTCCCTCTGGGAGAACCTGGCGCAATTGGATGCCGATGCAGTCTGCCGGCAAAGCGGGGCGCACTTTGATGAGGCCTCAGGATAGGCGATGATGGGTTTCCCGCTCGATGCCATTTACGGCCTGGTGATTGAGATCTGCCGCCGTATGGGGGGTAGGGGCTGAAGGGTAGGGCAATTGTTGTGGAGATAATCGATTCTCATACCCACTGGGGTCCTTCGGTGACCTTGAGCGTCGACGTGACGACGGCGGAGCTCCTCGGGCAGGCCCGGCAGAGCAATGTTGCGAGGATCGTTATCCTCCCCTTTCCCTCCCAGGCATTGGCGGATGAAGAAATAAACGAGAGTATTTTAGCGGAGTCGGAAAAGAACGAGGTGTTTATCCCCTACTACTATATCCCCGAAGATCTGCGTACCATACCGAAAGAAAAGGGGTTCTGCGGCGGGAAGTGGCATTGGACCAGAGGGGTGCAGGATTACTCATCCAACTACCGGGTCTTGGAAGATCCGTCGTTACAGCGCTTTATTGAAGAGTCTGAAGCGATAGACCTACCCATCATCTTTGAAGAGGAACTGGCGTTTACCGAGGCCTTTGTCAGGATGACTAAGACCATGAAGATCATTATCCCTCACCTGGGACTGCTGGGGGGCAACCCCCTGGACTTTCTCGAGGCATTCAAAACACGGCAGAACGTCTATTTTGATACAGCCCTTGCCGGTGCCGGGACGATAAAGCAGTTTGTAGACGTGATCGGCCCTGAACGGGTCATCTTCGGGTCCGATATCCCCTTTGGGGGGATGAAGAGCGAACTTGATAAGGTCCTCTACCTGTCAATCAACGATGCCGACAAGGAGCTGATCCTGTGCAAAAACATAAAACGGCTGATTGGCCTAGATTAGATTCAGGTATCCTGAAGTCGGGCTGTTAAACGTTGATAGATACGGCTTATTGATAAGCGCGAGACCTGGGCGTTTCCTTGAAGCAGAGGTGTTAGGCTATTTTCCTCGAATCGGTTGTTTTAAAAAAAGCCGATCACCATTCTCTTTCATGGCTCCCTTACAGAATTGTGCCTATTGCCCGAGTAATGCTTAAAGTCCGCATATGCCTTGCGATTCAACTGGAGATTCCTTCTGTATGAAAGGTTGCCCACGAGACTGATCAACGGCTTGCGGCGTTGCCTCAAGTTGCTCCACACCCTGCGCAGGATGCGCGGCATGGAATAGAAAGTCCGGTCGCAGGAGAGCATCTCGTCACTGATGCCATCCAGAGACAGATACTTGTACCGGGCCACCGGGAAGGTCAGTGTGTAGTATTTCCAGTCTTCCGGGAACCCATCGAGAGCGATGCGGTCCTGCGCTTTCATCCGGTCCCACAGGCGCGTGCCGGGCAGGGGCGTCAGAAACAGCGCGTTGAGATTGTCCACGCCATACTGGCTGGCTGCCTCAGCGATGCGTTTCCCAATGCCCGGTTCATCTACGTCCAAACCGATGATGAAGGAACCCA
>CAYHAB010000131.1:0-5302 GCA_964354505.1 uncultured Thermodesulfobacteriota bacterium | reverse complement strand
GGCGGTCATCACCTTCGTCGTGGTAATAGCTCCGTGGCTGATCATAATCGTGCCCGGCATCTGGTTTGCGCCCAAGCTGTTCCGCAAGGTATTTAGAAAGAGGGGTGACAGCAAAAAGAAAAAGCGAACTACTTGAAGTTGAAGAACCGGGGCGTTCGGCGCTTTATACCCTTAAGACACAACTCCTGCGCGGCGCTATGCATAGCGCCGGACAAACTCATGGATGGCCTGAAAGTATTGATCCCTCCCCACCATCATCAAGGTGTTGTGATCCGCCCGCGGTATCACCAGCAGGCGCTTGTCCTCGGCGGCTGATAACCGCAACAGCTCCTCGGCCTCAGGCAGGGGGATGAGATGATCCTCGGCGGCGTGGATGAGGAGGGTGGAAATACGGATGGAGCGCATCTTCCCTCCATTGGGGAAGCCCTCTCCGCGGGTTGGCGGAATTTTCAGGGGAAGCCCGATATGGCTGAGGAGACGAAAGGCATCGCTGAAGCCGCTCTCCACAATGAGGCCCCGCAGTGCGTCCTGTGACTGGAAGGCCGTCTCTATGGCCGGAGCGCTCCCCAGGGAGCGGCCCATGGCGAAGACCGCCTCGGCATACCCGCCTGCACGCAGCACATCTTTGAGCCGCTCAAAGATGGGACGGGCGTCGTTGATGATATGGCTCATGGTGGGGCTCCCCGAGCTCAAGCCGTAGCCGCGGTAATCGGCCACAAAGAGGTTGATCCCCAAAGCGGTGTAGAGGGAGGAGACGAGGTCGTAATCCCCTGCCGTTTCGCCGTTGCCGTGGAAGTAGAGGATGGTGGCCACCCCCTTTTGAGCCGGGTAGAACCGGCATACAACGGTGATCCCTTCCCCAACTGCCACCGGATAGAGGAGGCAATCATCCTGCGGCGGCGGATCTTGCCGCGGATAAAAGATGAATTGAGATATCTCCGGTTGATCGAGCAGGGAAATGTCAAGATCTGCTGTCATGCTGCCTCGTTATGCGCGCCGGGCCTGTATCGGAGGCCGTGAACTGCTCTTAACACAGCCAATAGTGAACCTCAAGAGGTTGTAAAAAATGGATTTCCCGGCGGCTGTTTGCGAATGTCCCGCTGTAAGAAATTTTTCAACAGCCTGCCGGGGCAAGAACGACTACAGCTCCTTGAGTATCTTCACCCCCCGTTCCAGCACATCCATAGGAACCGCGAAAGAGATGCGGAAGTGGCTGTGGCGCTGTGAGAAGACGCTTCCCGGAATGATGAAGACCCCCTTGCTGATGGCCTGCTCCACCAATGTGTCTCCATCCCCGTCGTCTGCCTCGGGGAATATAAAAAAGGCCCCCTGCGGCCGTTTGACCCGGTACCTATCCTTCAGGGCTTCATAGATGAAGTCCCTCTTCTCCCTATAGCGGTCTATATACTCCCCCATATCCAAATCGAAGGCAACCAAGGCCGCCTTTTGGGCAAAGGAAGGGGGGCAGGTGAATGAATACTGTTGGAGCGTGATCATCCGCTGGATGATCTCATCCGGCCCGGCGGCATACCCCAGGCGCCACCCCGTCATCCCCCAGGTCTTGGAAAATCCATTGAGCGTGATCGTCTTGTCATAGATTTGACCCATGCAGGACGCTGCGGGCACATCATAGACAAAGCGCTCATAGATATCGTCGGAGATCACGATCAAATTCCTCTCCCCGGCAATACGAGCCACCATCTCAAGCTCCTCTTGGGAATATACGGTGCCGCTGGGGTTGGCAGGGCTGTTGATGATGACGAGCTTCGTGCGGGGCGAGAGGGCCTCCCGGACCTTCGCCTCGTGCAGGCGGAAATCCGGGTAGGTGTCGATATACCTGGGCACCCCCCCCATCAGCAGGACCTGGTATTCGTACATGACAAAATAGGGATCGGGGATCAAGACTTCATCGCCGGGATCAATGAGGCACAAACTGCTCAACAGGAGCCCTCCCGTGACGCCCGCTGTGGCCATTACGCTTTCAAACTTCACCCCCTTGCCCTTGAGGTATTCCGCCACCTTCTCCCTCAACTCGGGGATCCCTTGGGTCAGGGTATATTTGTTGAATCCCCGCTCTATCCAGCGGATACCTTCTCTTGTTATATCTTCGGGGACAGCGAAATCCGGCTCCCCGAGACTGAGATCGATAGGATCCTTCATCCGACTGGCCATATCGAATATGCGCCGCACCCCCGAAGGCTTTATCCTCTGCAACCGCTCTGAAATCATCCATCACCTCCAAAAGTAAACTACTATCGCCTAAAGGCGATAGCTTTAGGGGTCAAGGATGCAATCCCGCACCTTAATTTGGATTTTACGGACTGCGGGATCACGCAAGGCTTGAGGATTCGAGGGTTCGAGTGAAAAGCATTCAAACATGTTTGCAGAACCCCTGACCCCTTGGACCCTTGAACCCTTTTGGGACAAAGATCGAACTAAAGTCTTCGCCTAAAGGCGAGGGTTTTGCTCCCTGAATGGGATAATAATGTCAAACGCCCGTATGTGAGGCTGACGTTCGGAGTCTTTGTTGTGTGTCTTGGCGCCTATTGGCATTGAACTCCCTGCGCCGGCTCTCTTGGATTTGAAATAGCCCGCTGCCTGGCAATAAGGATCAGAAAAAAAACGGCACCACACTCCGAATCAAAAAGGGACTCTATATGAAGAAACGACGGCTTCACAAAACAATGAAAGAACTCCGTGCCGAACTCAAGAAAACCAAACCGGCAGATGAAAACGTTCGAGCGCACATCCAGAGCCTGCTGCACGAGATCGACGCGTTAATTGATGAACCTGGAGAGATCCCATCGCACCGGTACCAACAGTTCCTTGAACGGCTCAGAGAATCTGCCCGGCATTTCGAGTCATCACACATTTCGCTGACGTTAGCCGTGGGGAGAGTGGTAGAGGCCTTGAGCAACATGGGCATATAGGCGCTCATGGTTAACCTCTGCCGGCTTTTTTTACATCCTGATTTTAAAGAACCGTCTATTACTGACGACATGAACCGGATTATCCGTTACAACGGACGGAGAGAGGGAACAAAGGAGTTTTGCCAAGATGAAATACCTCATAATGACCTTTTTTATGCTCATAAGCGCAGGATTGCTGGCAGTGTCCGTCGTTGATGCCGAGCGAGAAATTCGCGAATATGAGGGAGAGCGCCTCGATCCTTTTGACAGGAAGTACGATAACTCCATCAAGGGGCCCCAGCGGGTAGACATTAAGCAGTACCGGCTTGCGGTGACGGGCCTAGTGCAAACCCCCCAATCGCTGACCTATCAGGAAGTTCTGAGATTACCCATCGTAAAACGGGCCGTCACCCTCCCCTGCGTGGAGGGGTGGGATGAACATCTCCTTTTTGAGGGGGTGCGCCTGGCAGATGTACTGGCCCTGGCGAAGCCCGGGAAAGGGGTGCGCACCGTCATCTTCTACGCGGCAGACGGCTATTCTTCCTCCCTGACCTATGAGGATGCGACCCGCCTTGACGTCATGCTGGCGGCCAAGATCAACGGAAAGACCCTCGATGCCAATCGGGGATTCCCCTTCCAGATAGTGGCCGGGTCAAAGCTGGGATACAAATGGGTGAAGTGGGTTACCAGAATCGAATTGTCTGATAAGCCGTACCAAGGCTACTGGGAACAGCGTGGCTATGATAATGATGCGGATGTGAAAAAGTAGGTTTAAGGGGGCCTCATCATCCACTTGCCCATTGACCATAGCGTTTTACAGCATCTTTCCCCTGCACCGATCTCTGCAAAGGATTCCGGTTTATAAAACCGTTGAATTTCCCGTCGGGAATAATATAAAATGCCTAACCTGAATCCATCGTTGAAACGGAGAACCTAAAGCCATGCAAAAAGAAGTCATCAAGGCAAACTTCGTCGTCTTTATTGCCGGTTTCTGCACCTTGGTTATCGAATTGGTCGCAGGAAGGATTATGGCGCCCTACGTTGGCGTTTCCCTTTACACCTGGACAAGCATCATCGGCGTGGTGCTTGCCGGTATCAGTATCGGAGCTTACGTGGGAGGGCTGATTGCCGATCGATACCCCCGGGCCTCTACGCTCGGCTGGCTTCTTTTTCTGTCAGGCTTAGGAGCCTTTTCCATCTCACCGCTGACCAATCTAATCGGCGGAGCGCAATTGCAAACCAGCCTCATGGTAAAGATTCTTTTACTCACCGCCATCATCTTCTTTATCCCTTCCTGTCTGCTCGGCATGATCTCGCCGGTCGTGGTCAAGTTGACACTCAAAAATCTGAAAAAGACCGGAAATATCGTTGGGAAAATCTATGCCTTCTCCACGCTCGGCTCTATCCTCGGCACCTTCACCACGGGATTTTTACTCATCTCCTGGATGGGAACCAGAAACATCCTTTTGACCATGGCTGCTATTCTGATTATCTCCGCGCCGATCTTCGGGGGTTTCTTTACCAGGGGGAAGACGCTTGTTATTCTCGTTCTCACCATCTTTCTCTTTTTTATCCTTCCGCTGGCAGGGCTGTATGTATATGCCGCGATCGACCCGGGCACAATCTCCCTTCCGGCCTCTCCCATTTCCTCTTTAAAGACCGCCTACGAATACGCCTTCAAACCCATCCTCGACGAAGACACCTATTTTTTTAAGGAAAGCAACTATTATACGATCAATCTGAAAAAGGAAACGGGAGATGGAGAGAATCCCTTGGAGACCTTGATCCTCGATCACCTTGCTCACTCCTATACCGATTTGAATAATCCCCTCTATCTCAAATATGAATATATCAGGATCTATGAAGAGGTCTTGAGATGGCAGGAAAAGAAAAGGAAGTCCTGCAACGTCTTCTTCATCGGCGGAGGGGGTTATACCTTCCCTCGTTTCATCGATGCAAAGTATAAAGGCTCAAAGATCGATGTCGCAGAGATCGACCCCGAGGTAATCCGTGTCGGCCGGCAATACCTCGGGGTTTCTCAAGATTCAAAGATCCGATCCATCAATGAGGATGCCCGCTGGTTCGTCATGAACTGCAAGGAGCAAGGAAAATACGACTTTATCATCGGTGATGCCTTCAACGACCTCTCCGTTCCTTATCATTTGACCACCAAAGAATTTGCCGTGCAACTGAAGCGTCTGATGAAACCCGATGGATTGCTTTTGACCAACGTGATCGATAATTTCCAAGAAGGATCTTTTAGCAAGAAGATCATCAACACGCTAAAGTTCCATAAAGCTAATGCCCATGAAAGAAAAGAAAATGAAACTCTAATGCGCTTTTGGGGGAGACGTTTAAAAAAGACAAATAAACCCACCCCTGTATTAATCAAG
>CAYHAB010000130.1:0-2749 GCA_964354505.1 uncultured Thermodesulfobacteriota bacterium | reverse complement strand
TGGCCCGGGGGGACCTCACGTCCTTTCCGGCTGACGCGATCGTCGACGCTGCCAACGGCTCGCTCGCCGGGGGCGGCGGCGTCGACGGGGCGATCCATCGGGCCGGGGGGCCGGAGATCATGGCGGATCTCGAGGCGAGGTACGGAGTTCACCGGCACTGCCCGACCGGCAGCGCGGTCGTGTCGACGGCCGGGCGCCTGCCGGCGCGCTGGGTGATCCATGCGGTCGGGCCCGTGTGGCGCGGAGGATCCCACGGCGAGCCCGAGCACCTCGCTTCCGCCTACACTGCGTCCCTCCACCTGGCCGACGAGCTCGGCGCCCGGTCCATTGCGTTCCCCGCGATCAGTTGCGGCATCTACGGGTATCCCCTGGCGGAGGGCGCCCGGGTCGCCGTGGAGACGGTGGCCGGTCACCTGGCAGGCATCACCTCTATCGATCTCGCCACCTTCGTCCTGTTCACCGCAGACACGCTCGACGCGTTCGCTGTGGCGCTCCGCGCGCTGCGCGAACGCTGAGACCGCCAGAACCGGGCGCCGATCCCTGAAGGTAGGGCACAATGGTGAGCCGTGTCCGCCGGAATCGCCCAACCACTCGACCAGGCCCACCCGGGCCCTGAAGATGCGCCGTGGCTCGCCGGTTCGTCGCCTGCCTCTGCTCCCACGCCGGCCGTGACCTACCCCGAACCGGTCGAGGCGCGCGCCACGGGCCGTGCGATCGCCTCGCTCCGCGACGTCATCCTGGGCGGCCAGGACGGCTTGGTGAATGTGCTCGGCCTCGTCCTCGGGATGGCCGCAGCGACCGGGGACAGCCGCGTTGTCGTGACGGCCGCCCTCGCCGCCATGTTCGCCGAGTCGATCGCCATGACGGGAGTCGCCTACACGGCTACCGGCGCCGAGCGCGACTGGGCGACGCGTGCTCGCGCACGCATCACCCGCGAAATCGGTCAACGCGCGGAGACGCGCAGGCAGGGAAGGCTTGCCGAGGCACGGGCCCAGGGCCACCCGGACGCCACCATCGAGCTGATCGAGGCAGCGGGCCAGGAAGAGGCGGGTGCCTGGGTGGGCGAACTCGAGTACGTCGAGCGCGAGCTGGCTCCGATCCGGACGTCGCATCCCGCCCGCGCCGCCCTGACCGTGGGCCTGTCGACGGTCGCGGGGTCGGCCGTGCCGCTGATCCCGTTCGTCCTCCTTCCCGTCGGCGTCGCCATCTGGGTTGCGCTGGCGGCCGGGACGGCCGTGCTCTTCGCCGTGGGCGCCTACCGGGCACGGTTGGCCGAGAGCAGCCTGCTTGCCGCCGGCCTCCAGATGACGGTCATCGGGCTCCTGTCGGCGTTGGCCGGCTACGTGATCGGCGTGCTGCTGAGGGCGCCCGTCGTCGGCTGACGCCGGTCACGCATTCCCCGGTTTTGCGCGCTGCTGGTAGGCTCCCCGCAGCACCGAAGGAGGACGGAGATGGGGCTGCTCGATGGGAAGCGCGCGCTGGTCTTCGGGGTCGCGAACGACCACTCGATAGCGTGGGGCATTGCCCGGGCGTTTCACGCCCAGGGAGCCGTCGTTGGCCTCAGCTCCGTGGAAGCGCTGATCGATCGCCGCGTGCGGCCCCTGGCGGCAGAGATCGAATCCCCCTTCGTGGAGGCCTGCGACGTGGCGGACGACGCGCAGGTCGCCGCCGTCTTCGAGAAGTGGCAGAAGACCCAGGGCCAGCTCGACATCCTCGTCCACGCCCTCGCGTTTGCGCGGCGAGAGGACCTGGACGGCGAGTTCGTCGACACGTCCCGCGAGGGCTTCCGCCTGGCCATGGACATCAGTGCGTACTCGCTCACGGCGCTGTCGCGAGCGGCGATGCCACTCATGCGCCCCGGCGGCAGCATCATCACGCTCACCTACCACGGGGCCCAGAAGGTGGCCGCCCACTACAACGTCATGGGGGTCGCCAAGGCCGCGCTCGAGGCGAGCGTCCGCTACCTTGCGGCCGACCTCGGCCCGCGGGGGATCCGGGTGAACGCCATCAGCGCGGGTGCGGTGCGCACGCTCGCGGCCAGCGGGATCGCCGGCTTCCGCGACTTCTACTCGCAGTCGCGCGACCTCGCACCGCTGCGCGGCAACATTGGCATCGACGACGTTGGCGGCGCGGCGGTCTTCCTCGCCAGCGACCTATCGTCGCAGATCACCGGCGACATCCTCTATGTTGACGGCGGGCTCAACATCCTCGGAGTCGTGGCGCTGCACGACTGAAATGCCGGCGGCGGGGGCCCGCGCTCGGGGTCGCCGCGCCCGCACCCAAGCGGCCTTCGCCCAACGACCGGCCCGGCATCGCACTGGTCGGTTGCGGCGGACAGGGCCGCGGCGACACCGGGGCCGCGAAGCGCTTTGGCGACGTCGTGGCCGTGTGCGACGTGGACGCGCGGCACGCGGAGGAGGCGGCGAATCAGTTTGCCGACAAGGGCCGGAAGCCGGCGGTCCATACCGATTTCCGCCGGCTGATGGAACGGTCGGACGTGCACATCATCGTCAACGGCACGCCGGACCACTGGCACACGCTGGTCAACCTGCTCGCGGTCCAGACGGGCCGGGATGTCTATAGCGAGAAGCCGCTGACGATGACGATTGACGAGGGCAAGCGCCTCGTGAAGGCGGTGCGCCAGCACAAGGCGGTGTTCCAGGTCGGCAGCCAGCAGCGCAGCGACCGCAAGTTCCGCCTCGCCTGCGAACTGGTCCGCAACGGTCGCCTCGGCAAGTTGCAGGAAATG
>CAYHAB010000129.1:0-3051 GCA_964354505.1 uncultured Thermodesulfobacteriota bacterium | reverse complement strand
TACGTTCGCCACCGCCGGGCCATGCCCGCCTGGCTGCGCCGAACCTCCTGGCGAAACCACCGGCTCATGCTCGTGAAGAACGATAGCCCGGCGCTCTTCTTCCGGGACTTGGTCCCGATCGCCTGGCGCGAGGTCCGGTCCACGGCGTTCATGGCCACGGTGCATCCGGCCGATCTCGTCGCGATCGCGAGTTTCGTCCGCCTCATCCCCCGCATGCTCCGCAAGCGCCGTCATCTCCGTAGCCGGCGACGCATCAGTGACGCCCGCTTCTCGACATGGCTGCGCTGAAAGGGGACTTTGCCGGTGAGGAGCGTGAGATCGAGGGTGAGGGGCTGGGTTCCCCCGCGAATGCTGCCGGTCCTGCGGAGAGTCGACCGCGCGATGCGGCGGATCTACCTGCTGCCGATTGACGCAGCCGATGGGCTCAGGGGTCGGGACAGCCTGACACCGCCGCGGTCGCTGATCTTCGTCGGTGACGGCGACTTCAAGGCGGTGGGCAGGGAGTTCAGAGCCTACTTCATCCAGCTCGGCGGCCTCCGGCCCGACGACCGCGTGCTCGACGTCGGTTGCGGCATTGGGCGCATGGCCGTGCCCCTGACGGACTACCTGTCGCCGCAGGGAGAGTACTGGGGCTTCGACATCGTGAAAGAGGGCATCGACTGGTGCGAGGGGGCCATTTCGCCTCGGTTCCCCAACTTCCATTTCGAGCACGCCGACATCCTCAACAAGCACTACAACCCGGCGGGTCTCCACCTCGCACGGGAGTACCGGTTCCCCCAGGGCGACGCGTCGATCGACTTCGCCTTCCTGACGTCCGTCTTCACCCACATGCTGCCTACGGACCTGGAGCACTACCTCTCGGAGCTTTCCCGAGTCATGAGGCCGGGTGGCCGGTGCCTGATGACCTTCTTCCTGCTCAACGATGAGTCCCGCAGGTGCCTGCGAGCCCGTGCCGGCAACCTCCATTTCGCTCACGCCATCGATGGGTGCTTGACGATCGATGCGAACGACCCGGAGGCCGCGCTGGCCTATGACGAGGGCGCCATCCGCAGCCGGCTCGCGGACGTTGGCCTGCGAGTGGATGAGCCGATCCGTTTCGGCTCATGGTGCGGCAGGCCCTCCTACCTGAGCTACCAGGACATCATCCTCGTCACGAAGGACGACTGACACCGGAGCGCGCCGGAGACGATCACCACCACCGTTGGCTGTCTGAGATCAGCGGCGCGTTCTGCCAGCGCCGGCCGACGAGCCCCAGCGTGGCCCCTGCGACCAGCCGCATGGCCGTCACGGCCACGACCACGTCCATCAGGGGAGTCGCTCCGAACATCCGGGCAACCGCCGCAACCGGAAGGGCGGCCATCAAACCCAGCCCGTACCCGCCTCCCACCGCCGCGGCCAGCTGACGCCACCCAACTCTGACCGACGGCAGGATGTAGAGGGGAGTCACCAGGAGGTTCGAGACCAGCACCGCCACGAGCGAGCCGATGGCAGGGCCCAGCGGGGTCAGGGTGACGGCCAGCGGGATGCCCACAGCCAGGCTCAGTACCGCCTCGAAAACTGCTATCCCCGCGAGGACGGAGTAGCGCCCTGACGCGATGGCCATGAGGATCACCACGTGGGTGGGCGCGTTGACCGCCCTCGCGAGCGAGTAGACGACCAGGACCTGGATGCTCAGCGCCGGCGCCTCACCGAGCCAGGTCAGGAGCACCGCGTCGGCGTTCAACACGAGCGTCGTCATCCCCAGTGCCGCGAGGAACGATCCCACGAACGCGAGGCGAAGACCGAGTGCCGGTCTTGTCGCCGGGTCGGTTGAGAACCTGGGCAAGGCTGCGCCGAGCATGACGAAGAGCAGGCCGACGGCTGCCGTGGGCAGCATGGCGCCCACCGAGTAGCGGCCTGCGACTGCCGGCCCGTAGATCGCACCGACGATCGGGACGTCCGTCCCCGAGCTGAGTTGACCGGCAGCCGCGACGATCCACAGCGGAACCGCCATGCGGCCGACCTCCCAGATGCTCACCCGTTCGCCTGCGGCCAGCGGGGGCCGCAGCCATCGCTCGCTGAGCCACAGGACCGCAAGCCACGCCACCCGCGCCGTCAACGCCGCGATCCCCGCTCCCACGATTCCAAGCGGACCGGCCAGCAGAAGCGCCAACACGATCCCTACCGCTGCCAGCGTCGCCGACGCCAACGCCACCGCGTCGGAGCGCTGTCGCCCCCGAAGCTGCGCGGCGAGGGGGCTCGCCCAGAACGTCACGCCCGTCTCGATGGCGAACAGGGCCGTGACGACCGTGGCCTGATCGGCGGTCTCGCCGGTGACCCCCAGCAGCCGACCGGGGATACCTGCCCCGAGCAGCCCGATGGCCACTGACACGACCCCCAACAGGATGTAGAGGCGGTGGGCCGCGGCAGTCCGTGCGCGGTGGTACGCGTCTCGAGTCTCGAGTGCGGCGTCACGACTCACCCCGAGCGCGAGCCCCGCGTCGATGAGCAGGAGCATTGCCCGCAAGGCAACGATGGTCGCCCACACGCCGTACTCGCTGGGCGTGACAGAGCGGAACACGATCGCCGCCAGGGCGAAGTTGTACGCGGCCAGCGCAAGCCATGCGGCCCCGTTCCATGCCGCGAGTGTCGCCAGCCGAGGCTGGTTGCCAGCCTGGGATGTCACCCGGGTGCCACGCCTATCATCATGCCCTGCTTCGGCCGACCGGCACGCGGGGGCTCACGTTCCACGGCGCAGCGCACCGGGCAGCCGGCCGCGGAGCCGGAGCAGTGAATCCGCGGTGAGCTCGATCCTCTCTCGGACGTAGGTCGCAAGGAGGATCGTCGCGTTCAGCCAGCGCGGGTACACGGGTTCGTAGTGCTCTCGATAGAAGATCCGCATGGACCGGTAGAAGTACCGGATGGTTTGTTGGCGGTTCTTCCGGGAGCTGGCGCGCTTGACATGACGCACGGTGGTCGTCGGGACATACATGATCCGCCAGCCGGCCTGCTTCATCCGGAACGCCCAATCCGTGTCCTCTCCGTACATGAAGTAGCGCTCGTCGAGCAGGC
>CAYHAB010000128.1:0-14442 GCA_964354505.1 uncultured Thermodesulfobacteriota bacterium | reverse complement strand
TGTCCTGACAAGAATCGCCGATAAAGGACCATCGGACTTGCCATGAGGGGAGAATGCATGGTAAGGGGAGAGGAATCGCTATCTTATTGATAAGGGAATGGACTACGATGTGATTATCATTGGTGCGGGGCTAGGGGGGCTGGTGTGCGGCCAACTCCTCGCCCACAAGGGGCTGAGGGTGGTCATCTTTGAAAAGAAGGCCCGGGTAGGGGGGTGCTGCACCTCTTTCCAACGCAAAGGCTTTACCTTCGACCTCTCTGTCCAGTCCATCGGGGGGTGCCGGGAAGGGGGTAGGGTATGGAGACTATTTGATGATCTCGGTTTGAGGGACCGTATAGAGCTGCTCCCCCTAAATCCAGCCCGTGAGTATCACTTTCACAACCGAAAGATTATTCAGTACGCTGATCTAAACTCCCATATTGAATACCTCTCATCCCTCTTTCCCCAGGAGCAAAATGGGATCAAAGAGGTGTACCGGATCTTCCGCTCCCTCGCTGAGGAGATGGATCGCTTCCCTCACACCCTCTCCTGGTTTGACCCCGCGAACTTTGAGCGGGAGTTCCCCTTTACCTTTCGATACCGTGAAGAAACCCTTCAGGGATTGCTCGATGCGCTCATTACGGACCCCTGGCTCAAGGTAATCCTCGGGGTGCGGAGTTCTTATGCCTTGCTTCCCCCCAGCAGACTTTCTGTAAACGCCATGGCCTCTCTGGAGATGAGCTATCTGCAGGGTGGAGTAGCAGTCTTGAAGGGGAAGATGGAAGACCTGCCCCACCTCCTGGCCGAGGAATTGCTGAAGCAGGGTGGGACGCTTCAAACTCGGCATGAGGTCAAGGGGATCACCGTGAGCAGGGGAAAGGCGGTGGGGGTGCAGCTCAAAGAGAGTGAGATGATAACCTCCCGTGCGGTCATTTCCAACGCCGATGCCACCACAACCTTCCTGCAAATGATCGGCGAGGGGTCTCTTCCACCAGGTTGGTCCAAGAGGTTGAAAGGGATGAAACCCTCCTTTTCCTATTTCATCATCTATCTTGGGGTCGAAGGGGAACTGGCTCTCTCGTGCTCCAACAACGAGATCCTTCCCCAGTACGAGTTGGAGGAAGAGTATCGTTCTCTAGAAGAAGGAAGGATCCCCTCAACCCCTCCCTACTACCTGCTCGCTCCTTCCATGGTAAACTTTTCCCACGCCCCCAAGGGACACAGCACCGTCTGCCTAAGCTACAAGGCCCCTTATCGTTTGATGGGTGGGTGGAATGAAGGGGTAAAGAAAGAACTTGCTGAACGACTCATCTCTCAGGCCGAGGAGATGATACCCGATCTGCGCCAGCGGATCGTCCTGCAGATGAATTCCACACCCGTTACCATCGAACGGATGACCGGCAACCGATGGGGTGCGGCCTATGGTTGGGCCCAAATCCCGCGGCAGGCGGGGATCTATCGGTTGAACAGGGTCTCCCCCATCGAGGGACTTTACCTTGCCGGCCATTGGACCGCCCCTGGAGGAGGGGTAGCGGCGGCCATGGCCTCAGGGCAGATCACCGCCAACCTGATAGGCGACCGGTTTAAGGAGGGATCATGAAGCTTATCAAGTATTGTGTTATCGTTATCATTATGCTCGCGGTGACAGCGGGATGCGCACCGAAGAGGCTGCCGGAGGAAAAAGGGGAAAAGATTGCCGTCTCCCAGTTCTTTACGACAACCCTCAAAAGATACGAGGGGGTGAATACCTTGCAGACCCATCTCTTCGTCCGGCTTTCGGTGCGGGGAAATGTCTACCCTCTCCAGGGATTACTCCTCTATGAGCGTCCCGCCCGTTTGCGCCTGCGGCTCACCACGAGCGTTGGCGGGACAGTGGGAGAAATAATCTACTCCGACGGGCTCCTCGCTATCCTCCTGCCTACTGAGAAGAAGATCTTTAGGGGGTTGATCGAGGCGGAAAGCAATCCAGGTGTGGAGTCGCTCTTTCTTATTATGACCTATACCGATTACGCGGAGATGCAAGGAAGGAGCTTCCCCACCCGCATATACGGCGAGGCAGAGGATATGGAGATCCGGTTCGAGATGAAACTCAAGGACCCCCAGGTCGATATCACCCTGACGGAAGGGGCCTTCACCCCTGTCGCAAAGGGGTGGGAGTTTCACCCCCTCTCTGATCTGAAGGATCTTCTCACCAGTATCGAGCTTGGGGAGGGGTCGTGAAGATCAAGATCATCGTCCCCCGTTGGCCTAAGGACAGCTTTTGGGACGTCATCACCTTTAAGTTCCCCTCTCTGAGCACCACCCTTCTTTCCGCCCTCACCCCACAGGGGCATCAGGTCTCCATCCACGATGAGGGGATCGCACCCTTGGACCTTGACGAAGGGTGCGACCTTGCCGCCATCACCGCCATGACCCCTCTGGCCCCCCGAGGGTACGAGATCGCCGAGGAATATCGGCGCCGGGGTGTTAAGGTAGTCATGGGGGGGATACACCCCACCTGGTTGCCTGAGGAGGCTATCGCCCACTGCGATGCGGTCGTCATCGGCGAGGCCGATGAGATCTGGGCCGAGGTAATAAATGATGCAGCTCAGGGACAATTGAAGCGCTTCTATCGGCAGAGAGAAAGGACTGAACTTTCCCATCTCCCCCTCCCTCACCGGGAACTCCTGGACCCCAAAGGATATTTCTTCGAGAACACCATCCAGACCACCAGGGGGTGCCCCTTTGACTGTGAATTCTGCTCTGTGACGGCGATATACGGGGGGACCTACCGTACCCGCCCCATCGCGGAGGTGGAGCGAGAGATCAAAGCCCTGCGCCGCGCCCCGGCCTATATTTTCTTCGTCGACGACAACATCGTGGGGAATATGCGATACGCCCGCGAGCTCTTCTCCATGCTCTCACACTATCGTCTGCGGTGGGTCAGCCAAGGCCCCATTACCATTGCCCGGGACGAAAAACTCGTCCGCCTCATGGCACAGGCGGGATGCCACGGGATGTTCATCGGCTTTGAGAGCTTGAGCCCCGAGAACCTGAAGCTAATGGGAAAGAAGACCAATAAGGTCGAGCGTTACGAGGCGGGGATCAAACGGTTCCACGATCACGGTATCGGCGTCCATGCCTCCTTTGTCTTCGGATATGACTACGATGCCCCCTCGGTATTCGAGGGGTTCCTCTCCTTTGCACACCGAACCAAAATCGATGGGGCCTTCCTCCCCCTGTTGACCCCCTTCCCCGGGACCAGGATCCATCAGCGTCTGAAGCAAGAAGGGAGGATTCTCACCGAGGACTGGAGCAAATACGACATGGCTACGGTGGTCTTTCAACCAAAGGGTATGACCATTGAACAACTGCAGGAGGGGTTCTGGTTGGTCAATAAGGAGTTTTACTCCCTGCGTTCTATGGCGCGAAGGATCTTTCACCCCTTTTCGATTCGCAGAAGCCTCATCATCTTCGGCCCTATGAACATAGGCCAATGGCCTGCGGTGCGCAAGGCCGAGCGATATTTCCGCCATTGAAATATTGAAGGAAAGCAGTGATGACTTGAGTTGTACTCGTTCGATCTTTATAATATAGAAATTACCTAACTTTGACTTGACACGATAGTCTTAATGGTGGCTTAATAGCCGAAAGATTAATGCTTCTTTCAAGAATTTCTCACAAAAATAAGGAGGGGGTTATGGGAGACAAAAAATTTTTAAGGCATGTAATGATGTTTTTGACATTTTTGTTAGTTATAGGCATTGCGGCAACCAGCTTTTCCGCCCAGAAGACCACAACGCAGCCGAAACCGGCAGTGCAACAGACGGCGCCGCTCTTGCAGCAGGGGCAGCTCCCCGATCTTACTATTGTCGATATAGCGCTCAATGAAAAATGTTTCGTCGTCGTAACGGCGAAAAACAACGGCCCGGGAGCCCTGCCGGATAAAGTCTGGACAGACCACTCACCGGAAAGCTGCGCCATTTACCTCTATATCAATGGTAAAAAGTGGGGCGGGGAGACAATCTGGTATTTCGATCCAGATAAAAACCTCCAAAAGCCCGACGGTAAGGCTACCATGACCAGCAACCTGCAGGTCACGGGCACGGCTACGATCAAGGCCGTCATTGACCATACCCAGAGGGTAAAAGAAACAGATGAGAAAAACAACGCGATGAAAAAGAAAGTCATGTGCCAGACAGTCACCACAACACAGCCCGGACAACAGGGACAGCCGTCTGGACCAGTCCGCGTTAAGGCACAATTGGGCGTGAAGCCGGCTGCGTATTCGGGCAACTGCCCTGCACTCATCAGCTTTAGGGGGCATATCACCGTCAACCAGCCGACAACGGTGCAGTACAAATTCATCCGCAGCGATAATGCCAGCGCGCCGGTACAGACGCTCACTTTCGCCAAGGCGGGTACACAGGAGGTGACGACGACGTGGCAGCTCGGCGGCCCTTCGCTTCCTACCTTTAGCGGCTGGCAGGCAATTGAGGTCATCTCGCCCGTCAGCGTTCAATCGAACAAGGCCGATTTTAAGATCCGCTGCACTGGCGAGGGGCAGCAAGGAGGTACAGAACCGGAGAAGCAATTGCCCGATCTTACTATTGTCGACATAACGCTCAACGAAGGATGTTTTGTCGTAGTAACGGCAAAAAACAATGGCCCTGGAAAGCTGCCGGATAAGGTCTGGACAGACCACTCACCGGACAGTAGCGCCATTTACCTCTACATCAACGGTAAAAAATGGGGTGGAAAAACGATCTGGGGTTTTGATCCAGATAAAAACCTCCAAAAGCCCGGCGGCACGGCCACCATGACCAGCAACCTAAAGGTCACGGGCACTGCTACAATCGAGGCCGTCATCGACCATACCCATAAAGTCAAAGAAACAGATGAGAAAAACAACGTGATGAAAAAAGAAGTCACGTGCAAGACCATTGGCACGATCCAGCCAGGCGTCGTGGCCCAGCCCGGTACCATCGCCAAACCCGGCACCGTAGCTAAACCAGAACCCAGCACCCAACCCGCTGTTGGGGCGGAAGACTGCGTCTCCTTTAACCCGACAACGACGACAGTCCAGCAGATTCAGGGAAGTTGGAAGGTAGTTGACGGCAGCCACTGGATGTTTGACTTCGGCGCCAAGAAAGCGGACGCAGACCGCACCCTGGCCATTATTAAACACTACAGGATGAACCAGTCATGCTATGTGGGACGTCCAAATCCCCCCTTCCATTACATGCTTGTATCAGGCGCTTCACCGGTAGGTTCTTATGCAGGTGAAGATTGTGTCTCCTTTAACCCGGCAACGACGACAGTCCAGCAGATCAAAGGAAACTGGAAGGTAGTGGACGGCAGTCACTGGATGTTTGACTTCGGCGCCAAAAAAGCCGAGGCAGACCAGACGCTCGCCATCATCAAGAAATACGGTTTTACCTATTCCTGCTATGTGGGCAGGCCCGGACCGAACTTTACGTATTTGCGGAAATAGCGCACAATCATAGCGGCATGCAAAGGCCCGATGGCCAATCTTGGCTGTCGGGCCTTTCACATTATTAACGCCTCACTAAGACTCAGAGGGGAATTTGCCGTTTCCAAAACAGGTTTTTTATGAGAATATATATGGTGACATTTTCTTGGTCAGTGACAATCATCACCGACTGATCTCCATAAAATAAGGAGAATGGATATGCAAAAAAATTTTTTGTTCATTGTTTTTATTGTATTTATGGCCACCTTAGCAAATGCTCAGGATCAATTCGAAAAAGACATTATCGCCACATCCGCCGGCGATCTGAAGATCACATGTATCGGTCATGGGTCATTAATCTTTACCTTTAATAAGAAAATCATCCATGTTGACCCATTCGGCGCGCTGGCAGATTACTCCAAACTCCCGAAAGCTGATATCATCCTGATAACCCACGACCACCCCGACCATCTTGACGCACAGGTGATCGCCATGATACGGACTAAAAACACCGCGCTGGTACTCACGAGGGCCTGCGCGGAGAAGGTGGCGGGCGGTGTTGTAATGAAGAATGGTGATGTCCAAACGGTTCAAGGGTTAAAAATCGAGGCTGTACCGGCGTATAACATTGTTCATAAACGTGATAATGGAGAGCCATTTCATCCGCGGGGTGCCGGAAACGGCTATATCATGACCTTTGGCGATAAGCGAGTCTATGTGGCAGGTGATACCGAAAATATTCCGGAGATGAAAGCGCTGCTGGGGATTGATGTCGCATTTTTGCCGATGAACCTGCCGTACACGATGACGCCGGAGATGGTTGTTGACGCCGTCAAGGCATTCAAACCAAAAATTCTGTATCCGTACCATTATGGTGACACGGATACCTCAAAAATCGTAGCGGCATTGAGAGATACTAAGGGGATTGAGGTTCGCATTCGTAACATGAAATAAATACATTGCCTGCCATATTGGCTGTACGCATTTTAAAAGGAGGTATAAATGTCGCCAAGGGGCATCATTAATCAGCCGCCAAAGGTTGCCCAGATATTGCTCATCATTGCCGCCTTTATTGTCGTGGTGGCGGGGATGCAGGCTGCCAAGGCCATCATCGTCCCCTTCTTATTGGCGGCGTTCATCTCAATTATCAGCGCGCCGCCCCTCTTTTGGCTGAAAGAAAGAAAGCTGCCAACATGGTTAGCCTTGTTAATCGTCATGTTCGGTATTCTCTTCTTTCTCTTACTCATCGCCGGCCTGGTTGGCTCTTCGGTGAATGATTTCTCCAATAAATTGCCCTTGTATGAAGCCAGGCTCAAGGGACAGACTGATGCCGTTTTGAGCTGGTTGGAACAGATCAACGTTGATGTCGCCCGTCTTGAGTTAGAAAAGATCTTCAATTCCGCAGCAGTCATGAAACTCGTTGCCATGTTACTCAACGAACTGGGGGGTGTGCTGGCAAACGGCTTTTTGATCATACTCACGGTCATCTTCATGCTTCTGGAGGCCTCAAGTATTCCCACCAAGCTTCACGCCATATTTCGTGACCCGGAGGCCTCGCTGGGGCGCATGAAACATTTTACCGGCACACTCAATCGGTATATTGCTATCAAGACAGGGATCAGTCTTGCTACCGGTGCCTCAGTAGCCATTTTTCTCACCATTATGGGCGTCGACTATCCCCTCTTGTGGGGAGTGTTGGCCTTTATCCTTAACTATATCCCGAACATCGGCTCGATTATGGCGGCAGTACCGGCCGTTCTCTTGACAATCATTCAAGTGGGACTGGGCCGGGCCCTTGGAGTTACCGTTGGTTATGTCGTGATCAATATGGTCATGGGTAACATCATCGAACCGCGCCTTATGGGCCGGGGGTTAGGGCTTTCGACGTTGGTGGTATTTCTCTCGTTGATATTTTGGGGATGGATATTGGGCCCTGTCGGAATGGTGCTATCAGTCCCCTTGACCATGACGGTAAAGATCGCCCTGGATAGCTCGGAAGATACCCGTTGGATCGCCGTTCTGCTGGGATCAGAGAAAGCGATCCTGCAAAAACCCGCTGCTCCTACAAAGTCCCGCCGAAAAAGGCTACGGTGAATAGGAGGGCACGTCTTTCACCTTTTGCCGAAGCCCTACTGAGACAGGGAGGGGATATCCAAATTTGTATTGATGCTGGAGAGATCTTTCCTGATGACGATAGTATCAAAGCAATAAGGAGGAATATCTCATGGATCAGCTCACTTCTCAATTTTGGATGAGTATAGGCGTCGCCGTGCTATGCGGCGGCATCATCGGTTTAGAGCGTCAGATCCGCGGCAAACCGGCCGGGATTCGCACCAATATCTTGATCTGTCTCGGGACCACCATCTTCGTTAAGCTCAGTACCCTCTTTGGCGGTCAGAATGTCGATCCGACGCGCGTGCTCGGCCAGGTCGTGACGGGTATCGGGTTTCTTGGTGCTGGTGTCATCATTGCCCGCGGAGGGCACGTGAAAGGGGTAACCTCTGCCGCCGTTATCTGGACGCTTGCGGGTATCGGTGCGATGATTGGATTCGGTCAATTCGCACCGGCTCTCGCCCTTGCAGTCGTCACCGTGTGTATCCTCACCGGTATTGAACTCCTTGAAAAAAACATTTCCTGGCTGCACGGGGGGGAACACACACCGGAACGGGAAGAGTGATGAAGGATATTTGAATCTTTTCCCCTCGCTGGTGAGTTGGTCAAGATTCGCTACATAATCGACAGCGAGGAGTACTAGAGGGCCTATGATGTCCTATATACGTTAAATCCGGCATGTGAGCTTTAAAAGGCAGTAAAGGCCCCCCGGTAAACAGGGGGTTTTTACTGGCGCCGATCTCAGACCCCTTGTTGCTTCTCGTGCGGTAATACGCTATCTTATCATGAACTCATGCCATGCAGGAGGAGAGGATCATGCAGGAGATATCGTGGGATGAAGCCATTGAATTAGGTTCGCCACACCCCTATGCCCTTGCCACCACCGTGGGCAAGGATAGAAGGCCCAATATCATCGGCCTTGCCTGGTGGACCATCGTCTCATGGGAGCCCCCGATGATCGCCATCTCCGTTGGACCCGGACGGTACTCCCATGAGTGTCTGGAACATTGCGGAGAGTTTGTCCTCTGCCTCCCCTCCGAGGAGCACAAGGAAGGGGCGTGGCTCTGTGGCACCACGTCGGGGAGAAAGATAGATAAATTCTCCAAGGCCGGCTTCCAACAGGTCCCCGCCAAGGTCGTTGCCCCCCCCATCATCGAGGGATCGACGGTAGCCTTTGAATGCACGGTTGCCAATAGGGTAACCGCCGGTGATCATACCCTCTTTATCGGGGAGGTGGTGGCAATCCATGGATCGCCTGGCAGGACACGGCATCTCTACTCCGTCCACTACCGGAGGCTCGTGAGCATCGATTGCAAGGGCTCTTGTAATTTCGAGCTTTGATTATTCGGTTGACATCGTACTGAAACGTTTTTCAACGGGAGGTTGCTATGCTGCGCATGGAGATACCGGGGAGGGGGGACTATACCGTAGAATTTTTGGTTCTGGATATGAACGGTACCCTTTCCACCGATGGGAGGATCTCCGGCAAGGTTAGGGATAAGATCAACCTCCTGGCAAAACGCCTGAAGATATATATCCTCACCGCCGATACCCGGGGAGATGTCCAAGAAAGATTGGGGCGCGCCAACGCAGAGCTGGTGAGGATCGGCGGGGGGGATGAGGCCCTGCAGAAAGAGCAGTTTGTCAGAGAGATCGGGGGGGAGAAGACCATTGCGGTGGGGAATGGGTATAACGATCACCTGATGGTGAAGGAGGCGGCCCTGGGAATCGCGGTCATCGGCGAGGAGGGGGCGGCCAGGGAGATCATCTCCAACGCCGATGTGGTGGTCAATGAGGTTGCAGACGCCCTTGACCTTATCCTGAAACCCTTCAGACATCGAGCGACCCTCAGAAAGTAAACTACTATCGCCTAAAGGCAAGGGGTTTTCTCTCAGAACAGGACAATACAAGGCACACGTTTTATTTCGTTTTTTTCTGTGTTATCATACGCGCATAATCTTCGCGAGAGAATTAATGGGGAATTGAATGCACTTTTTCCAACACAAAGACGGCGCCCTCTACTGTGAAGAATGCTCGGTGGAGGATATAGCCCGCGAGGTAGAAACACCCTTTTACCTCTACAGCTACCGGACATTGGTCCGCCACTTCAAGGCCTTTGACTCGGCCTTCAAAGACCTCCCCCACCTCATCTGCTACTCGGTAAAGGCCAATTCTAATGTAGCGGTGCTCAGGACCTTTATCAACCTGGGAGGCGGAGTAGATATCGTCTCCGGCGGCGAGCTCTTCAGGGCCCTCCGTGCCGGTGCCGATCCCGCCACGATCGTCTATTCCGGGGTGGGAAAGCGGGAGGATGAGATCAGGTATGCCCTGCGGGAGGGAATCTTGATGTTCAATGTGGAGTCCTATCAGGAACTCCATTTCATCAACGGTATTGCGAGCACCATGGGGATGCAGGCCCCCATCTCCTTGAGGATCAATCCCGACATCGATCCGCAAACCCATCCGTACATCGCCACCGGCATAAAAAAGGCTAAGTTCGGGATAGATATCGACCGCGCTGTTGAGTGGTATCGGGAGGCCAAGGGGCTGCCTTATCTGACAATCAGAGGGGTGAGCTGCCACATCGGATCGCAACTCACCGAAACTGGGCCTTTTGTGGAAGCCCTCAAACGGGTAAAAGAGCTGGTCCTGCGGCTGGCGGGCGAAGGAATAACAATAGGATATGTGGACCTCGGCGGGGGATTGGGGATCACCTACCACCAGGAAGAGCCCCCCCATCCGCAAGAATATGCAAACGCCATCATCGAGGAGGGGGAAGCCCTCCCCTGCACCTTCATTTTCGAACCCGGCAGGGTGATCGTGGGCAACGCCGGAATCCTGGTCACGCGGGTGCTCTATACCAAAGAGGGCGAAAAGAACTTCGTGGTCGTCGATGCCGCCATGAACGACCTCGTCCGGCCTACCCTGTACGGGTCCTACCAGGAGATCGTCTCCATCAGGGAGAAGAAGGGGGATGAGATGGTGGCAGACATGGTGGGCCCCATCTGCGAGTCGGGTGATTTTTTGGCCCGCGACAGGGTGATGCCCCGCTTTGAGCCGGGGGATCTGGTGGCGGTGATGAGCGCCGGGGCCTACGGGTTTTCCATGTCCTCCAACTACAACTCCCGTCCCAGGGCTGCGGAGGTCCTGGTAAAGGATGGGGAATTTTATCTGATCAGGGAACGAGAGTCCTATGACGATCTCATTCGCGGGGAGCGAATTCCCTCTTTCTTGGAAGGGTGATGAAAGAACAATGTGAGTTCTATAAGATGACAGGCGGAGGGAACGATTTTATCCTGATCGACAATCGAGATGGTAAGATCGACGTAGATGCCCTGCGCCCCTCCATTCCCCGGATATGCCGTCACAAGCTCTCCGTCGGGGCGGATGGCCTCATCGTCCTCGAGCATTCAGCAAAGGCCCATTTCCGCTGGCGCTTCTTTAACGCCGATGGGAGCGAGGCGGAGATGTGCGGAAATGGGGGGAGGTGCGCTGCACGGCTGGCCAATTTTTTGGGGATGGCCCCTTCCGACCTTACCTTTGAGACCATGGCAGGTTTCATCAGGGCCCAGGTGAAAGGTAAGGTGGTAAAGCTGACCCTCCCCCCTCCGTCCGATATCAGGCCGGGGATCTCTCTGCCAATCGGAGAGGAGGAGGTCAGCGTGGATTTTATCAACACCGGGGTCCCCCATGCGGTGATCTTTGTCCCTGACCTTGAGGAAGTTGATGTAATCGGTTTGGGGAGGCAGATCCGCCATCACCAGGCCTTTCAACCGGCAGGGACCAATGTGGACTTCATCACAGTAGACAATAGCGCCGTCAAGATCCGCACTTATGAGCGGGGTGTGGAGGATGAGACTCTGGCCTGCGGCACAGGTGCAGTAGCCGCCGCCATCATCGCCGGGCTGAGGGGGTTGACCGTCTCCCCCACCACAGTCATCCCCCTCAGCGGAGAGGCGCTCACCATCTACTACGAGGGAGGGGGGAAGATCGGGGAGGTCTCCCTCGAGGGGGAGGTGCGGATGATCTACCACGGTTGGCTTGATGAGGAATCCTTATTATGAAGGTCGCGGATACGATTCTTGATGCCGTGGGGAACACCCCCATGGTGCGGCTGACGAAGGTAACGCAGCACGATGTCTTCGCCAAAGCGGAGTTTTTAAACCCGGGCGGGAGCGTCAAGGACCGGGTGGCTAAATACCTTATTGCAGAGGCAGAGCGTGAAGGGCGGTTGAAAAAGGGCTCCATCATCATGGAGCCATCTTCGGGGAATACGGGTATCGGCATCACCCTCGTAGGGGTACAGAAGGGGTACCGGGTGATCATCGTCATGCCGGAGAACATGAGTGAGGAGCGCAAGAAGATAATCCGCGCCTTCGGAGGAGAGCTGATCCTGACCCCTGCCGAGGGGGGGATCGAGGGGGCGGTGAACAAGACCATGGAGATGGCTGCCAAAGATCCCCATATCTACGTCCCCCAACAGTTCGAAAACCCCAAAAATCCGGAGATCCATTACCTCACCACCGGCCCCGAGATATGGGAGCAAATGGATGGCAAGGTGGATTTCTTTGTAGCGGGGGTCGGCAGCGGGGGCACCCTGGGGGGTGTGGGTAAATATCTCAAGGAGAGGAAGCACCAGGTAAAACTGATCGCGGTGGAACCGCAAAACAGCGCCGCCCTGCTCGGTCATGAACCGGGCCTCCATCAGATCCAAGGTATCGGCGACGGCTTTATCCCCGCCGTCCTGGACACCTCGATCATCGATGGGGTGATCACGGTGACTGATGAGGATGCCATTGAGATGACACGCCGACTGGCGAAAGAGGAGGGACTTTTAGTGGGGACCTCTTCAGGGGCCAATGTCTGGTCCGCCATACGGCTGAGCGAAGGGGGAGGGGGGAATATCGTCACCGTCCTACCTGACCGGGCGGAGCGCTATTTCAGCACCAGCTTGATATAAGAAGATAAGGGTTCGAGGGGTCTAGGGTTCAAGGATTCGAGGGCGTTTTTACAAGAACTTTGGGATCCTAATCATTGAATGCGCTTATTTCCCTCTACCCCAAGGGGAGAGGGAAGGCCCGCCCTCGGCTTCGCCAGGGCGAGGCCGGGGATGAGGGGGATATCGTAAAATTATATGGTTGAGGTGGGAAAATGATTAAAGCTATCGTTGTGGGGGCGGCAGGGAAGATGGGACGCATGGTCGTAAACGCCATACAGAACTCCGAGGAGATAACGTGCGTCGGTGCAGTGGAGGCTGGCGGACATCCAGCCATAGGGCAGGATGCAGGTGCCGCGGCTGGCCTGGGCGAGCTCGGTGTGCGGATAGAGGATAACCTGCAGTCGGTGATCAAAAAGGGAGATGTCGTCATAGATTTTACCGCGGCCGAGGCCTCCCTGGGAAATATGGAAATCGCCGCACAGCATCACAAGCCCATGGTGGTGGGGAGTACCGGATTCTCCTCCCAGCAATTGGAAAAGGTCAAAAAACTCACTAAGGAGTTCCCCTGCTGCCTTGCACCCAACATGAGTGTGGGGGTCAACCTGATGTTTAAGATAGTGGAGGAGGTTGCCGAAATCTTGGGGGGGGACTACGATGTCGAGATTATCGAGGCCCATCACCGCATGAAGAAGGACGCCCCGAGCGGCACCGCCCTGAGGTTGGGGGAGGTCATTGCACGAGGCCTGGGGAGAAAGTGGGAAGAAGTCGGTGTCTACGGCAGAAAGGGCCTGATCGGCGAGCGCAGCAGAGCGGAGATTGGGATGCAGGTGATCAGGGCCGGGGACATCGTGGGTGAGCATACGGTGCTCTTCGGGGGGATGGGTGAGAGGATAGAGGTTACCCACCGTGCCCATACCAGGGACACCTTTGCCCAAGGGGCCGTGCGCGCTGCCACGTGGGTGGTCAACCAGAAACCAGGGCTCTACGATATGGGTGATGTTTTGGGGATCAAGGGTTAGACAATTGATGGGGACGGCATGACAAAGAAAGAGTTCTTAAACATCGTTGCCAATGGGAAAACAGATATCTTGCAAATATTCCTTGACGCATTATCACAAGTTGGTGCTGACTACTGCGCCATTAATGGGTTTGCCGTCAACGCATATGCCGAGCCGGTCGTTAGCCTGGACTTAGATGTCGTAGTCGCCGCAACTAACATTAAGGAGGTATGCGCGGCCGTAGAAAAACATTTTAAAATCGAGCGTTTTACCCACAGTGTAAATTTGAGCAGCAGCGAGTCTGATCTTCGAATACAGTTGCAGACCGACGCCCGCTATCAGGGATTCATTCGCCACGCAACAATCAGAAATGTATTAGGGTATGAGATGAAGGTGGCAACGATAGAGGATGTGCTCACGGGTAAGATTTGGGCGTATTCCGATGAGGAGCGCCGGATGAGCAAGAGACAGAAGGATTTGGCAGATATAATGCGTTTGGTCGAAGCATATCCTGAGTTGACTAATAAGCTCCCTACGGAAATACGGAATAAAATGAAATAGTGATTTGCGGCGCGGGGGAAGTCGAATACCTAATACTAAGCTGAATCTCATTATGCAGTAATATAACGCTGCATATAGGCAGTATAACCTACGGCTAGACACTACGATTGCTTTTTAAAAAAGCGGTGGAGAGGTAATATGAACAAGATTGATGAATACTTAAAAAATAAAATTTTGAACTTCTCCGATAGCGAATTAATAAAAATGGCATACCTTGAATCTATTGATTATAGAGATGAGGTTGTTCAATTTGCTATCTCTGAGGTGAGACGAAGAGGATTAAAAGAGCTTAACATCAAACATTGTCCACACTGTAGAAAGCCCTGTGATGGGAACATATTAATTTGTCAATGTGGATATAATTTTGAGAAACCCAATATCGATGAAATAGAACGAGTAAA
>CAYHAB010000127.1:0-3159 GCA_964354505.1 uncultured Thermodesulfobacteriota bacterium | reverse complement strand
GGGCCTGGGTGCAACGCTCACCCCCGCTGAACCTCATGGTCACCGGCATGTGGATAACCCTCATGAATACGATTGACAGCGCACCAACGCAGGCCAAATCACTGACCGGATTACCGCGATTGTTATTGTCAATAGCAAGGCCCTTGCACAGATGACCCCGCGCCGTTATTTTGCATAAAAGTCAAGACAATTATGCAAAGTTATGCCATTTTGGCGGATAATCTCCGGATCGGTGAGCTGCGCTAGAAGCCGAAAAGGCAGAGACAAAGAACGTAAACCTTGGTTTGCTCTCGTCCCCGAGTTCGACAAATCGCTCCCTACCGGCCTTTTCCCGATAAAGCCACGAGCTCAGCTACCAGGCGGCGCGTCGGGGCGGCATAGGCCGGCGCCAAGCGATCGAGCAGTTGCATGTCCAGGGCGTCTAATTCCAGCTCGTCGCGAAAGGGGATCGCCTTGCGCAGGTGCAGCACGTCAAGAAGCGCCTTTTCAGGAAGTGCCATATTGTAACCGTCCCGCGTCTCGAAACCGTTGAACAGGCGGGGAGCGATATGGGAAAATTCAATCGTAACGCCGCCAAACGCGATATTCCTTGTTGCGCCAACCGCATTGCCGAGGGTCAAGACCGTACATACAACCGGCGCCTGGAGGAGGACGCCGTGGCGGTTGAGCGCCCATTCACAGGAAACATACGATGGCGTCCGGAGAAAACAAGCAGCTTCTTCTACCCCCGGTCGTCCCTCGCGCAGGCCGTTGATATAAACCCCCCGCGCCACCCGCTCGACAAATCCCTTCGCCTGCGCCCGCGTGAGAAAGACATTGGCGTTGCCGGTGAATTTCATAACATCGGCGTAGCGGAACAAAAGCGGCAGCTGCCGCAGGATCGTAACGGCCGTCATGGCAGAGCTACCCCTTCCTTTTTCAGCTCGGCAAAAAGCAAACGAACATCATGCAGAAAGGCGGCGTATCTGTCTGCGCGATGGACGGCCAAGACCTCCGGGGGGAGAAAGCGTGACAGATCTTGCTCGATCGCCTCCCGCATTGCTGTTTCGCCTTGTTTCGACGGCGAGGCGAAGAAATCGATATCACGCCGGGCAACAAACGTCGCCCGGTACATGCCTAATTTTCGTTCCACGATTTCTGAGGCCACGGCGGTCTTCAAAACGGTGCGCAGGTACCAGACATCAAACAAATCACGGCCTTTGAGATACCGGCGCTCCAGGAGTGACCGCACCTTATCTGAAAGGATCTCCGCGGGCGTTTCCGCAACGATAACGGCATTCGGGCGCGGCACGAGGAAGTCACCGGCGGCAATCAGATACGTTACGGCAGGAAGGGATGAGAGCACATGGTTTTTGATCTCCGGCAACTGTTTTGCAATCAGGCCTTCACATTCAAGCTTGATGGAAATCTTCTCTCTGGATGTCTCCGGTTGGAAGTCTATAAAGCATTTCATGGATTCGGCGCGTGCCGGTTTCTCCCTGATTGTTACAGCGCCGATGCCGAAATGGGCAATCATAACCTTTTCAGCGCCTTTGAGCGCGTTGGTCAAGATCGGCTTAACTGCCTCCGGGGCAAGGGGCGTTACAAAATCGATATCCTCTGAAAAACGGCTTCCGCCATAACACCAGCGGATAGCGGTCCCACCCTGAAAGATCAGGTTATTGCTCCCCTTCTGCATGTAGAGTTGATGCAAGAGGATGAGCTGCGCGACCTCCGATTGGCGGATATATGGCTCGTGATAGGTCTTCATAATCATCTACATTATAATACATATTTGTATTTTATTGTAAACACATTTTTTCGCGGTTGATTACTATAAGCCGAAAAGACGGAGGCAAGGGGAAAAGACCTGGCCCCCAAGGAGGCCAAAATGCCCCCTTAGAACCCCCCATGCCCTTGCACCAAAAATTAGTCTCATAGTAAACACCCCTGGCAATGTTCTATCTTGCCAAAAAAACGCCACCATGCTATTCTTACTGGTAAGATCAGCGATGAGGAGTGGCACATGGCAGGAGTAACAACGACAAAAATGTCTTCCAGAGGACAGGTGGTGATCCCGGAAGAGATTCGTGAGCGCCTTGGTTTGAAGGCCGGCTCTCAATTCGTTGTGGTGGGCGATAGGGATACGGTAATCCTCAAGTCAATTTCACCACCGTCCATGAAGGAATTCGATGAGCTTATCGCCGAGGCCAGGAGACAAGCAAGACAGGTTGGCATGAAGCGATCGGATATCAGTGCCGCCGTTGCCGCAGCTCGAAGGCGCAGGTGAGGGTCATACTTGACACCAATGTTGTTATCTCAGGCGTTTTCTTCACCGGAGCTCCCTATCATATTCTTAAGGCATGGCGTGACGGCACAGTTCATGTCGTTGTCTCGCCAGAGATCCTCGGGGAATACCAGCGAGTGGGGGGAGTCTTGGCGAAACAGTTCCCCGGCGTTGACCTCACTCCGATCCTCAATTTGTTTGCTGCAGAAGCAGAATTTACAATAGCTCCTCCTTTGTCTCAACCCGTCTGTGTTGACCCCGACGATGACAAGTTTCTCGCGTGTGCCCTGGCAAGCAAGACCAAGATTATTATTAGCGGCGATAAGCAGTTATTGCGGGTATCCGGCTATCGCGGTATCGAGGTTATAAGGCCTCGAACATTTGTTGACGAATATCTCTCAACGAGAAGGGGCGCGTAATACATCAATCGGGACTTCCGAGAGGAACCTGATCCTTGTGCAGGCATATGAGTGAGTACAGTAAGGGAAAAGGCCGCGACTATGTAATACCTGAGGAAACGAAGGTAGCGTCCATGAGATTATGTACTAGTAAGCCATGAGCCTCACGAGAGGGCGGTGTGTGACGGTGAGCAGGATCATGAGTAGAAAAGCAGATGTCAAGAAAATAGACCCTCCTGCTTCTGTTACGTCTCTTTTTTCTAAAACTGATATTTCAAGACCTGACCCTCATCCATCTCTCTCATCTATCTTGTATTCGTGATAATCGGCAATCAACAGGGTATTCATTAAGTATACAACTGCCTTACCGGCTCTCGAGCTTTATCACCTGCACCTCCCCGAACTCGCTCAAGGGCCAGTCGTCCCGCTTTTCTGGGTCTAATTCCTTTTCAGCAATAAGAGCTTCTTCAATGTTTGTTCTTGTCCCTTCTATCC
>CAYHAB010000126.1:0-5471 GCA_964354505.1 uncultured Thermodesulfobacteriota bacterium | reverse complement strand
AAAAAGTCAAGATCTGTTCTGGATTTTCTCGGTCAGGTGTCTGACACGGGCGCTGAGACTGATGAGATAGGCATGTTCCGGCTGTTTGGGCAGGGGCTTGCTATCGTACTCTTCGACCTTGATTCGGGCCACAACTCGCTCGACGGATCCTCCTTCAGCTTCTAAAAGCTCTTTCACCCTGTCCTTGAATCGCTCGGCCGTTTCTATTGAGCGGGGAAAAAAATCCTTCACCGCGTCACCGACATAGACAACATGATGCCCCTGACACAAAACCTCTACCTCCAAAGCGGCCAGACGCGTAAGCCCCGCCATGTAGCTGTCATAATCAACAAGAAACTGCGTCACTATGTGACCGGTGATATCGGCGCAGCCTACGGCCTCGGTGGCGATAAGAATCTTTCTTTCCGGTATATAGTAGCTTAAGAGATCTCGGGTGTGGCCTGGGGTTGCGATGACCGAAACCGAGAGCCCATTCCCCAGATGTATTACATCGCCTTCCGAGACTACCATATTCACTTCAAAAGGCTCAAAGGCATCAGGGAGCATTTTTTCTCGATCTACTCCCGTGATAAGCAGAGCCGCCTTCTGGCTCAATTCCCTCATCAGTTTTTGGGCGTTGGGGCGAACGATGATTTGCGCCGCCAACGATGAAGCAGCCACGTGCAGGGGGTCAAAAACCTTCGCGAGGTAGGCAGTTGCGCCACAGTGATCGTAGTGGACATGCGTGAGAAAGAGAATTACTGGTTTGCGCCTCCCTAAAACCGCCTGGATAGACTCCTCATAGATTCTCCCCAGACAAGACACGCCCGCCTCAAAAAGGACCGGCTTATCGCCGTCTAAGAGATACGTCGGCAGCCAGGTGTGGCCTAAGACATAAAAATCGTCCGCCACCTTTCCTGTTTTATTAAAGATCATCGCCTTTCCCCGTGTCGCCTCGAATACCTCATAATAGTATCATAGCCAATTCTAAATTCCGAATCCACTCCTTTTGCTTTCCGGCAATCCCTAATAGAGAAGTTCTGTATTGTTATCCAGTGATATCAACGGGTGGCCTTTGAGAAGGAATAGAATATAAGGCTTGCCGTCATCCCCATCAGACATATGAGGAATGCCATATGATAGGCCGTAGTTGAATAGCCCTGATTTGTGCCGGCATATAACAAGATGATTACGCCTATGATTTGCATAAAGAAGGCTCCGCCGGTCATTAAGAAAAAATTGACCGCGGTGGTGACTGTTCCCGACATGGAAAGGGGGAAGAGCTCTTTGACGTGTGTATAGGCGAGCATGCCGAAGCCGTTGAAGAATCCCAGGGACATGAATATCGCCGACAAGGTAAAGGCGCTGTCAATATTCCATATCCCCGTGAGGGGGACGAGACACAGCGCATAGCAGATCAATCCGAGCATGAGGACGGATTTTGTGGTTTGAAAAACCCTGTCAGCCAGGTATCCTGCGATGGGAGAACCAATAACCATCCCTGCCGACAGCATCGTCAAGATGTTTCCCGCCATAAGCGGGGTAAACCGTTTGATGCCCATGAGGTAGGGTCCAAGCCATACCCCCTGCAAGGCCACGAAGGTGCCGTACCTGAAAAATGCTATGGAACTTATCTGCCAGAAGGCAAGGGTACCTAAGATCAGCCGCGCCGATTTGATGACCCCTGTTTTGTGCTCAGGATAAGACGAAGTCAAAGCCTCTGTGCGCCCCTCGTTATCCTTTTCCGGCAATACCCAAAAGATAAGGACAGCAAGGGCAACCGTTATGATACCGCAATAGAGAAGCGTAAGCCTCCAGCCGATGGTCGAGTTCAGGTATGCCAGCGGGGATGCAGCAAAAAGAGACCCCAGCGTCCCAATGGCGATGATGGTCCCCGAGAGTGTAGAAAATCTTTTTTGTGAATAGCTGGTGACAAAGACCTTGAGGCTCCCCATAAGCGCCGATGCCATGCCTATACCGAGCAGTACCCTTCCAAGAAGGGCGGTGTAGTAGCTCCCTGCGGATGCGAAGACAAAGGCGCCTGCGGCGCCTACCAAAGCGAAAAAAGAAATGACCCTGCGGGGCCCTATCCGGTCCAGGAGTATCCCGATGGGTATCTGGAAGACGGCAAAGGAATAGAAAAAGGCGCTTCCGAGAAGACCCATTTTCTCGGCATCAAGATTAAATGCCCTTATGAGATCAGGCGCGATAATGGCATTGGTAGCCCGGTAGAACATGGAAAAACAGAATAAGGTGGAAAGAACGGGAAAGATGAAAAAAGATTTTCGTTTGATCGGTGTTTCCTCCTTACCAAGTATCGATCATCAGGTTATATGTTGATGGTACGGCGCCCGGCCTATCGGAAGAACTCTAACGCCTCCTCCCCCTTCATGCCGATGCGCACGCCGAGCCTCTCCGCCGTGGCAGATACGGCCTTGATTTCAGCGGCCAGCATTGCGCCGTGGGTCTTTACCCCGGTCACCACGGCGCATGCCTCGCCTGTTTTGTTGCACGCTTCAATATTGATATACCCACACCCCAGAAAACCCTTGGATCCCTTGATGACCAGCAGCGGCAACCCCAGTTGAATGTGCTCCTTTGTAAGCCCTTCCCAATCCATGCCCCTCCCCTTATCCTGCTCTGGGCAGAGCACGCCCATTTAAGGTGGAGATTATCGGCGCGATTTCTTTTTCTCTTTATACAGAGCACCAACAATGGCGCCGCTAATGACGCTCATGACCAAGGACTGGATGATCCAGTAGACAACAACCGTGGTCGCGATGGTCATATAGAACGGCATTGTTGCTATCCCTGACAACGCCCCCACGACCCACACGAGGACGCCATAGAGCATACCCTTATTGACGCCTTTCCCCGGAATGCCCTTATAGAGTATGGCAAATACCAAGGCAAAGAGTATTGCCCGCACAATCCCGAGGACATTCGAGCCGATAAAATTACAGGGGCTCATGATGACTGCCGGATCTCTCCAAATATTCGGCGGCAACTGATAGACCCAGTTAAAGAGCCACCCACACGTCAAAAAGCCTAATACCACGCTCACAACCCAAATCACCACACCCGAAATCATAATTTTTTTCGCATTCATTGCCCATCCTCCTTATTTGTGTTATTTACTGTCTGTGTCAATCTGCTTTAAAAATTGCTCTCCTCTAATACTTAATACCAGTACCACCATGCTTGCCCGCGCTTATCTATCAGCAATGGATCATTTGTTAAACTAACTTAATAATCAAATAGCCTCTCGATTATATTCTTATCCCTCCCCTTCCTCCCCCTCCCCTACATAGAAGAACCTCTCGAACATCCGGTGGTAGCCGGTCCAGCGTGACCCCTCCTCTACCTTTTTCATAAACTCCTGTATCCCATGAACCTTGGCGTCCATGTCGTCGAGGTGGTGGAGAATCTGCGCCTCCAGGGTCTTGGGACGTTTGGGGGACCCCCACTCATACTGCCCGTGGTGGCTCAAGAGGAGGTGTTTCATCAGCATGGCCAACTCTGAGGGGAAGCCCTCGATCCGGGCGATCTCCTTATCCACCATCTCCACGCCTATAACGATGTGCCCCACCAGCCTCCCCTCATCGGTGTACTCAAAGGCCCTCTCGTAGGAGAGCTCGTGTACCTTGCCGACGTCATGCAGGATACCTCCAGCCAGGAGGAGGTCGTGGTTGATCCCGGTATAGTGGCCCTTGGTCTTCTGGATGAGATGAACCACGGAGAGGGTGTGTTCGAGGAGCCCGCCCAGGTAGACATGGTGGAGCCTCTTGGCCCCCGGGGCCCGCTTGAAGAGGGAGATGAATTCTTCCCCCTCCAAAAAGGCCATGACCAATTTCTTAAGGTATCGGTTCCCGATGGTTGTGCTGATCTTGACAAGCTCGGCGAGCATCTCATCAGGGTCCCTGGCGGATGAGGGGAGAAAGTCATCGAGGGAAACCTCATCCACCTCGCACCGCTTGAGGGACTTGATGTTCAACTGGACCCTGTCCTGATACGAGTTGGCCTGGGCCTTGATCCTGATGAAGTCATCCCGCTCGAAGAGGTCGGCAAACTCCTCGACCCCGTCCCAGACCCTCCCCTCGATCTCGCCGGTGCGGTCCGCGAGCCGCACCCTGAGATAGGGGGAGCCGGTGCGGGAAGTGGAGAGCGACTTCTCCTTGACCCAGAAGACCCCCTCAACGACATCGTTCTCCCTGATCTGATTGATAAAGGTCCGTTCCATTCCCCCTCCCTCAGCCCTGAAAGTGGTCATGCCCCTTGGCATTGACGGGGTATGTCTTCCCGTCCTCTTTGTAAATTGTCAACCCCTGAGAGGCCGTTACGATTTCGCCGATGGGGGTGATGGGGACGCCTATTTCCCCGGCCAATGCCTGCAGCGCTCCCTCCTGCCCTGGCGGAGAAGTGAAAAGCAGCTCGTAGTCCTCCCCTCCGGTGAGGGCAAACAGATAGGGATCGGAGCTGTACCCCCCGACTTCCTTCCGGTATTCTTCAGAAATAGGGATGCGGGAGAGCCATATCTTCCCACCCACGTTGCTCGCCTCGGCGATATGTCCAAAATCAGCCGCGAGACCATCGCTGATATCGATCATGGCCGTGGCCAGCCCTTGACGCGCGATCTCCTGCCCCTCTCTGACCCGGGGCGTAGGGGCAAGGTGCCGTTTTACCAATTCCCCATCGCGATTACCCTTCTTTAACATCTCAAGGCCCAGGGAGGCATCACCCACGGTGCCGGTCACGAAGATCAGATCTCCCTCCCTCGCCCCCTCACGATAGATGATTGCCCTTTCCTCTGCCTCACCGATGAGGGTGATGGAGAGCATCAGGGCCTTTCCCCGAGAGGTATCCCCGCCCACCAACGATACCCCGAACTCGGCGGCCTGTTCCTTCATGCCCAGATAGAGGGATCGCACGAACGCCACCTCCGCATCAGGCGGGATAGCCAGGGATACCAGGAAGGCGCGCGGTATCCCCCCGCAACTCGCAATGTCGCTGAGGTTGACGGCTACGGCCTTTCGCCCCAGGCGATAGGGGTCAATGAACTCTAACCCGAAGTGCACCCCCTCAAGGAGGAGATCGGTGGTTACCAGGAATGTCTTGCCCGGGGAAGACCTCAGCACCGCTACGTCGTCGCCGATCCCCTTCACCACCCCCTCGCCTTCTTTAACCATATCCTTTTCATCTAACGTAAATGTTCTCTTAAAATCATCACATCCGTCTAGTCTATTTAATAAAGCGTTAATTTCGTCTTTTTGGTCTTTTGGCAAAAAAGAATCTTTTGACATACCAACTAGTTGTGGCTTTATAGATTATCCCCATGCAGCTTTCGCCTCATTTGGATCAACTAACAGGGCATCTGCTTCAGCAAGCACTTTAGTTTTATAAATTGTAGCATCACCCATTATTTTATTTACGTCTAACGCATATACTTTTGTCTGCTGCCAGTTAGTTGCTACATCTTTATCGCCGGTTCTTTC
>CAYHAB010000125.1:0-3257 GCA_964354505.1 uncultured Thermodesulfobacteriota bacterium | reverse complement strand
TACCATTCTCAGTCAGATTACCGGATGGAGTATATTCTGGCTGATTAACACTCTTTGGGACTACATGTTGAGAAGATCGCGGAATATCATGCCCCTCATACACAATAGTGGAACCGTCATCTTCAAAACGGTCAGCATAAGGTGCGCCAGGTCGTACAGACATAAGGATTACTGAATGGTTCCCACCGAGCTCATAGTTCATACCTCTCTGAAGGCTCACACCTTCGCGCTGGCACATTTCTATATATGGGATAATTTCGTTAGCCATATCTTATTCCGGCCAACAGTGTTAATAGATAGAAAATTTTCTATGTATTGCCCTTATAGCATGGAAATTATTCCAATCTATTATGATATTAAGTACAATAGATGGAATATACTCCCTGTTTTTCCCGCCTCTCGATTATATACCTGATAATATGGAACGCAAACAGAAGCTCAGGGCAATCCCTACCGCCACACCACCTTTGCGGGATCGCGCTCCACGAGCCGCTGATAGTGTACCTCCTGGTATCCCATGGTCATCGCCCCGAAGCACCGGTGATCCCGTGGGATGCCGAGCCATCTCTTGATCCGGCGATCGTTGTTTACCGCGCTCTCTAAATACCCGTTGAAGCAGCACCCCACCCCCAGCGTGTGGGCCATCAGCGAGCAGTTATAGAGGGCCGCCGCGCAGTTAAAGGCCGAGCAAGTGTCCCACGATTCCGCATGGACCACCATCACTACCGGCGCGTGGTAAAACAAACAATCCTCGCCCTGTTCCATCAGATCCTTCGCATACTCGATCTTGGGTATGGATTCGCGCAGGTGCTCAACGACCCTGCGGCCGGCAAACAAGCTCAGCATAAATGCGCCAAACCTGCTCCGGACCCGCGCAAAGATCTTCTCGTAAAAGGCGACGGCCATCTCCCGCAACGGTGCGATCTCATCGGGGGATTTCAGCGCTATATAGCGGACGTTCTGACTGTTGTTTCCTGTGGGGGCATATCTGCCGGCGTCGATAATCTGCCCCAGTACGGCCTTGGACACCGGCTTGTCGCGATAGCCCCGAACGGATCGCCGCTCCCGGAGCAGGAGCATGAGCTGCTCAGGGGAAGCGGCCGGTCCCGGCCCTGGTCGCGGCCCTTTTCCAACAGCCGATGCCTCATGTACAATGGCCTCAACCGGACACACTGCGCCGCAGTGCCCACAACCAATGCACCAATCGCCTCTCTTTACTACGGCCTTTTTATCCTCTAAGTCGAACACAAAGGCCGGGCAGACCTCAACACAAAGATTGCAGCCCGTGCATTTCTTCGTCATCACCTCCGGTGGGGAATAGGTGCGTCTCATAGCGTTTGCCCTCCTCAATCATGACCTTTGCCACGATGCCCTTCCAGCGCCCTGCCGTAACGGCGCCGGTTGACCATATAACTGAAAAGGACATCATCACACACTATGTGATAATATAAATTCCCTTTCAGCGCAAGAAAGACTATTATGGCCCAATCAACCAAGAAGAACCAGTAATTTTGCTTTTGAGGGTTGACATCCGCCTGTTTTCATAGAAATATTATAACGTAAGAAAGGCTCCTGAAAGCCGTTGGAGGGGAAAAATGGGTTCTTTTCGGTTTTGGATCTGGATCTCCTTTTTTTTATTGATCATCTCCTCACAATCTGCATGCCTTTACAGTAAAAAAGTAAGGGTCGGCACGGCGGCGTTATTGTTGGAAGACGTCGCCACTGCCGCCTCTAAGCAATCTGACCTCAGGATAATCAGAGAAGGCATGCCTGCCTATCTCATGCTGATCGACGGCATGACGGAAGCCTGGCCGGACAATGAGCAGTTGTTAATCGCCGCGGCTCAGGCCTATTCGTCCTTTGCCTCGGTCTTTGTGGCGGATCAGGACAAGGAATATACAAAACTACTTTATGGAAAGGCAAAGGACTACGCCCTGCGATCCTTGGTCCAAAGGGGATTCAAAGATCCCCGTAAGAGCCCGCTTGATGACTTCCAAAAGGATGTGCAGGCCAGCGGGAAGAAAGATGTCCCCTATATCTTCTGGGCTGCTACCTGCTGGGCAAACTGGATCATACTGCATCTGGATTCCATGGAGGCCTTGGCCGAACTCCCCAGGGTGGAACTGATGATGCGCAGGACCCTGGAGCTCGACGAAGAATTTTATTACGGCGGCCCTCATCTCTTCATGGGGATGTGGCTTGCCTCCAGGCCCGCCATTGCCGGCGGAGACCTCCAAAAGGCCAAAGGACATTTTTTGCGGGCCCTGGATTTGGGCAAGGGGAAATTTTTGATGGCCTATGTCTATTATGCCGACAACTATGCCCGACGCGCCATGGACAAGGATCTCTTCGTATCCACCCTGAAAAAGGTTTTGGATACCCCTGCGGATATCGTACCGGAACTGACCCTGGTCAATACCATGGCAAAAAAGAAGGCGAAGGAATTGTTAACCAGGGTAGATGAATTCTTTGAAGAATAGGAGAGAAAAAATGAATGGACGCGCCGTTATCACGAGCGTGGTGTTTGGTATTTTAATCCTGCTGCTCGTAATCCCGTCAGCCGAAAGTGCGGAGGAGGGCCTTACAATTAAAATGGCCACCCTGGCCCCCGAGGGAAGCTCATGGATTAAGACATTTAATATTATCAACGCCGAGGTAATTGAGAAGACCAAGGGCGCGGTCAGGTTTAAGATTTATCCCGGCGGGGTGCTGGGGGATGAGAAAGACATGATGCGTAAGATGCAGATCGGGCAAATACATGGTGCGGCGCTGACTACCGGCGGGCTTGCTGCGCTCTTTAATGAGATCGACGTGGTCCATATCCCCTTCTTCTTCCAAAATTATGGAGAGGTCGATTTCGTCTTGAAAAAGATGGGCCCTTTCTTCAAGAAGGGATTAGAGGACAATGGCTACGTCCTCTTGGGGTGGTCAGAAGCGGGATTTATCAACCTGATGTCGACCACCCCCATCTCCAGTGTCGGCGACATCAAAAAGGCGAAGGTCTGGATCTGGCACGAATCGCCGCTGGCCAAGGCCATCTTTGATGAAGCCGGCGTAGCGGCTATTCCCCTCGCTGCCACCGATGTTCTGGTCGGCCTCCAAACCGGGCTGGTGGAGGTGGTCTATGCCCCGCCGGCAGGGGCCATCGCCCTTCAGTGGTTTACGAAGGTCAAATACATCACCGATGTCCCGCTTGCCTATATAGGCGGCGGGCTCGTTGTCAGAAAGGATATCTTCAAAAAACTGCCGGAATCCTC
>CAYHAB010000124.1:0-11147 GCA_964354505.1 uncultured Thermodesulfobacteriota bacterium | reverse complement strand
GTGTCCTCCTAGGCCGGAGGCCCTCTTGACGGCCCTGATAAAGCTGCAGGGGAAGATCGCGAAAGAGAGCCTCTTGGACCGGAAAGATGAGATTCGCCCCCTGAGGGCTGAGGAGATTCGGTAGGAGCGGGATCTTATGTGGGATGTGAAGGTTGCTCCTCGGAAGCTGAAAGAACAATTTCCTGACGCGATACTCCACACCTCTTCCTTCCGGGGAGAGGAAACGGTGGCGGTCAAGAGGGAGGCTATCCTCCCTATCTGTCGGTTCCTTGCTGAAGATCCTGCGCTTTCCTTCGACTTCCTCACTGATATCTGCGGCGTTGATTATCCGGACCGAGAAAAGCGATTTGAGGCGGTCTACCACCTCTACTCCATGGGGCGCAACACGCGGTTGCGTCTCAAGACCGCGGTGGGAGAGGGGGAGGCCCTCTCCACGGTGGAGTCGATCTGGAAGGCGGCTACCTGGCTGGAGCGAGAGGTCTACGATATGTTCGGTGTCACCTTTGAGGGGCACCAGGATCTGCGCCGGATACTGACCTGGGATGGATACAAAGGCCATCCACTGCGGAAGGACTTCCCAATCAAGGGTGAGAATTTCGATCGTTATGAAGTGGCGGCGGAGCCACCCGATGCCTTTTCCACGATGCCGGAGGAGGTAACGGGTGAGCGGCAGATGACCCTGAACATGGGTCCCCAACACCCAGCCACCCACGGGGTGTTGCGGTTGGTCTTGAAGCTGAATGGCGAGGTGATCATCGATGCGGTCCCCTACTTGGGCCACCTGCATCGGGGTGTGGAGAAGCTGGCGGAGCAAATGACCTACACCCAGGCCATCACCCTCACCGACCGTCTGGACTACACCGCCGGCATATGCAATAACCTGTCGTATATCCTAACCGTTGAAAAGCTTTTGGGGATTGAGGTCCCCAAGCGGGCCCAGTACATCCGGGTGATGATGGCGGAACTCCAACGCATCGCCGCCCACCTCCTGTGGCTCGCCACGCATGCCCTTGACATGGGGGCCATGACCGTTCTCTTCTACTGCTTCCGTGAGCGGGAGCAGGTCATCGACATCCTGGAACACATCACCGGGGCCAGGTTGACCCCCAGCTTCTTGCGCATCGGGGGGCTGGCTGCTGATCTCCCCGACGGCATCGAGGAGAAGATCCAGTCCTTTCTTGATGACTTCCCCCGGCGCATACGTGAATATGAGACCCTGCTCACCAAGAATATCATCTGGTTGAAAAGGACGAAAGACGTGGGAATCATCAGCCCTCAGGAGGCCATCAATTGGGGGCTCACAGGCCCGGTCATCAGGGGCTCGGGGGTTAGGTGGGACATCCGCAAGGCATTTGCTTATTCGAGCTATGATGAGTTCGCATTTGAGATCCCTATCGGGGAGACCGGCGATGTCTACGACCGATATCTCGTCCGGCTGGAAGAGATGAGGCAGTCCGCCGGGATTGTGCGTCAGGCCCTGAAGCGGCTCCCCAAGGGGAATGTCCGCGCTGCTGACCCCCGGGTGACACCTCCGGCAAAGGAGGAGGTAGGGCAGGAGATCAACGCCCTCATCCGCCACTTCAAGCTTATGTCCGAAGGGGTATCGCCACCTCCTGGTGAGGTCTACTGTAGCGTCGAGAACCCCAAGGGGGAGTTGGGGTGGTATCTGGTGAGCGATGGGAGCAGCCGCCCCTATCGTTATCGGATCCACACCCCCAGTTTTATGAACGTGGCAGCCCTGCCGGAGATGATCAAGGGGCATCTGGTAGCTGATGTCGTGGCCGTCATTGGGAGCATCGATATCGTTTTAGGGGAGATAGATAGATAAGGATGGAAGGGATGATCTTCAGCTATTGGGGAGGGGAGCTGGCCGATAACCGGAGGAAGGCCCAAAAGAAGGCCTCTAGGCCGGCGCAATTGAGGCTGCCCCCTGAGTTCAAGCCCGGTGTCCCCATCACAGCCTTTATGGGGTGGGCAGGCTTTGCCGTCCGTGCAAAGAAGGCCAGCGTGGTCGATATGTGCCGGGCCTATATGGAGGCGGTGCAGGCGGTCTCGTGCGGCAAGTGCTTCCCCTGCCGAATCGGGACCAAGGTGATCGCCGAGGGTCTCGGGCGGATCACCCAAGGCAAGGGGCTGATGAAGGACTTGGACCAGATGGATAGCCTTGGGCGCTCCATTATGGAGGGATCGAAGTGCCAGATAGGGCAGACCGGCCCCGTGCCTCTGCTGGCGGCACTGGGGCACTATCGCGCTGAATTTGAAGCGATCATCAAAAACAAGAAAAAGGTCCCGCGCGGGGAGTACCGGATAAAACTCACCGCCCCCTGCATGAATGCCTGCCCTGCCCACCTTGACATCCCCACCTACATAGAGGGGATCGCTGAAGGGAACTTCCTCGATTCTCTGCGGGTCATCAGGGAACGGACCTGCCTGGCGGGGACACTGGGGAGGGTCTGCATCCGCCCCTGCGAGTCAAACTGCCGCAGGCTCAATGTGGATGAGCCCATCGACATCAGACACCTCAAGCGGTTTGTGGCTGATTATGAACTAGAAAAGAAGAGGACACCTGTAGTCCCGACGCTCCGGGAGAAGAAAGATAAAAAAGTAGCGATCATTGGGGCAGGCCCGGCAGGGCTCTCCTGTGCCTACTACCTGGCCCTTAAAGGCTATCCCGTTACCATCTTTGAACGCTTGGACGAGCCGGGGGGGATGGCTGCCGTGGGTATCCCCGACTATCGGCTCCCGCGCACCATCCTGCGCCGGGAGGCGGCGACCGTCACCTCGTTGGGGGTTGAGATCCGATATAAGACTGAGGTGGGCAAAGACATCACCCTCGGCGCAATAAAAAAGGAGTACGACGCCGTCTTCATCGGTGTGGGGGCCCAAGGCTCCATGCCCATGGGGGTTGAGGGGGAGGACGCGGGGTATAAGGGCTTTATTCCCGGCGTGCAGTACCTCTACAGCATCAATAGTGGGGAAGATCCCTATCCCGAGGGGAAGCGGGTTGCAGTGGTCGGGGGTGGAAATGTCGCCATCGACTGCGTGCGCTCATCTTTTAGGATCGGGAAGGAGGATGTTAACCTCCTCTACCGCCGTACCCGCAAGGAGATGCCCGCCGATGATGTGGAGATCCACGACGCCGAGGAGGAAAAAGTTCGGTTCGAATACCTCTGCGCACCCACCAAGATCGTCGAGCAGAAGGGTAGGGTGGTGGGGGTGGAGTGCATCAAGATGGAGCTGGGGGAGCCGGATGAATCGGGGAGACGTAGACCGGTCCCTGTAAAAGGATCGGAATTCGTGGTCGATACCGATATTTTAATCCCGGCCATCGGGCAGCGGGTGGACCTTTCCTTTATACAAGAAAAGGATGGTATCGAGGCCACCAAGTGGTCTACGGTGCTCGCGAACGATAAGACCTTTGGAACCTCTCAGCCTGGAGTCTTCTCCGCCGGTGACTGCGTGACCGGGCCCGATGTTCTGGTGAGGGCGGCGGGGCATGCCCGTTTGGCGGCTGAGATGATCGACCTCTACCTCAATGATGAACGGGTGGAGACCAGCGATGACGAGCAGTTCGAGCGATTGATGGCCGAGATCGGGGTCTACGATTCCGAGGAGAATATCGGGATCATCCCCGGGGAGAAGCGGAAGCAGCTTAAGATGCTCCCCCCGGATACCAGGAAGCGAACCTTTGACGAGGTGGAAAAGGGGTTTTCCGCCGATGCTGCTATGCGGGAGGCCGCGCGGTGTCTGCGGTGTTATCGCGTGGGGCTCGTGGCGATAGGGAAGTAAGATGGGTGATACGATGGTCCAGGTAACCATTGATGGTAAAACGATTCAGGCGGGGGCCGGCATGACCATCCTGGAGGTGGCGCGGGAGAACGGGATTTATATCCCCACCCTCTGCTACCACCTCCGGCTTCGCCCCATCGACTCGTGCCGTCTCTGTGTGGTGGAGATCGAGGGGGCGGGAAGAGTCATGACTGCCTGCACTACCCCGGTGCAGGATGGGATTGCGGTCCATACACAGACGGATCGGCTGAACCGCCTTCGCCGCGACACCCTCAAACTCATCCTGACCTCTCACCCCCTGGACTGCCCCCAGTGCGACGCGGGGGGCGCGTGTGAGTTGCAGAATCTGGTCTTCGAGTTCGGCATTGATGAGCAGGAGTATAAGGCAACAAGGTCCACCCAGGGGATGCGGGAGTTTGCCACTCCCCTCATCAGGCAGTGGGGGGATCGGTGTGTCATGTGTCTGCGCTGCATCAGGGCCGATCATGAGATCGTCCGGACGCATGCCATCGACCTGGCGGGGACAGGGAACGAGGCCAATGTGGAGGTAACGGATCCCGATGCCTGTATCTCCTGTGGAGAGTGCCTGCGGATGTGCCCGGTGGGAGCCCTCACCGAACGGGTCAGCCGCATCAAGGCCCGCCCCTGGCAGTCTTACAAGGTCCTCACCACCTGTCCATACTGCTCCCTGGGTTGCCAACTGGAACTCAACTGCTTCGAGAACCGGGTCATTGGGGTGACAACCAGGACAGAGGTAGGGGGGAATAGGGGGAGCCTCTGCCAGCGGGGGATCTTCGGTTACGACTTCCTCAACCACCCTCAGCGGATCACCAATCCCATGATCAGGGGAGATGGCCAATGGAAGGAGGTTTCCTGGGAGGAGGCCCTCTCTTTTGTTGCGGCCCGGATCAACAAGGTCGTCCTGGACAGTGGCCCCGAGGCGGTAGGGGGATTAATCTCACCGCGCTCAACCAATGAGGAGATCTATATCTTTCAGCGATTCATACGAGAGGTAGTGGGGACCGACAACATCGATAGTACCGGTCGACTCTGTCTCGAGCCGTACCGTCTGGCTATAAAAGAAGTAGCGGGAAGGGATTTTCTCCCCTATACCCTTGATGATATCTCCCAAAGCGACTGCGTCGTCGTCTCCGGGGGGGATCTTGATATAAACAACAACATCATCGCCGCCAACCGGGTGAGAGAGGCCCTCTGGCGCCAAGGGGCACGCCTCATAGTGCTCCATCCCCGACAAGGCAGATTGGCCGAGGAGGCGGATTGCTGGTTCCCTCTACGCCCGGGGGATGAGGCGGTTTGGGCCCTGGGATTGATCCATCTCCTCTTGAAAAATAAAGAGGCCTGGGGATCGGTAGTTGATAAGATCCCGGGATTTAACGAGCTCAAAGAGGTGGCTAAAGGGTTCACCCCCGCCATTGTGGCGAAGGAGATCGGGGTTTCGGAGGATCTCCTCAAAGAAGCGGCGGCACATCTGGTTCAGGCGCAAAGGCCGGCCGTTATCTGCTCCCCTCCGCTGGGTCAGGGGACAAACGGGGTGGATCAGGTCAAGGCGCTGGCCAACCTGGCGCTGTTGTGCGGGGCCCTTGCCGCCGGAGGAGGGTTGCATTTTGTGGGGCCTCAGAGCAATATGGTCGGTGCCTCCGAGATGGGGGCAGCGCCTGCGCTCCTTCCCGGCTATGCCGCTGCCGATCAGAAGGGGCTTTCGGTCGTGGAGATGTTTCAGGCGGCTGCCCAGGGGAGGCTCAAGGCCTTGTTCGTCATAGGAGAGGACCCCCTCATCACCCTCCCCAGGACCCTGGTGGAGGAGGGGGCCGATGCCCTGGAATTTTTGGTGGTCCAGGACATGTTCCTTTCGGAGATTGCTCAAAAGGCCCACGTGTTCATTCCTGCCCTCTCCTTTGCGGAGGTGGACGGCACCTTCACCAATTGCGAGGGACGGGTCCAGCGGCTGCGCCGGGCCTTGGAACCCCCTACGGGCCTGCAATGGACAGGGGATTTCTTATCGCATGTGGCCTCTTTCATGGGCAAGGAGATGCCCGTTGCATCCCCGGAGAAGGTCTTTGAAGAGATTGCAGGTACCAACCCTCTCTATCAAGGAATGGTCTTTGATTCGCACGCTCCCCAGTATCGGGATGGCAGCAGGGGTGGGATTTTGGAGAAGGCTGCCTTTAACGCCATCCGGCCAGAGACAGCAAAGGGGGAGAAGGCATATCCCTTTTCCCTCTCTATAGAAGGTATCTTCGAAAGCCACCTCATCGGCTCCGGTCGCGAGCCAAGGGCCCAGGGTCTGGCGAAGGTCTCCCGTTCCTACATGGAGATGAACTCCAACGAGGCCAGACGGATAGGCGTCGCAGATGGAGATCGCGTACGGGTTGTCACACCCTGGGGTGAAACGCAGGTAATGGTGCACGGTACGGAGGAGATGAAGGAGGATTGTCTCTCCCTCTTTCTCTCCTTTTACGATGTAGATGCCTCCCGGCTCGTGGGTCCACATGTCGACCCCCGTTCGCTGGTGCCCGTCTACGGGGGGATACCTGCAAGGGTGGAAAAGGCTTAGGGGACAAGGATGGAGCTGGTCTATTTTCTGATAGAGACTATCGTAAAGGTGGTGGCGGTCTTCGCCGTGGTGATGGGCATGGTGGCATACCTGACCCTGGCCGAACGGAAGATCCTGGGGTACATCCAGGTGCGGTACGGGCCCAACCGGGTGGGTCCTTTTGGCCTCTTCCAGCCCATCGCCGATGGTATCAAGACCTTTTTTAAAGAGGATGTGGTCCCGGCCCGTGCGGACCGGAACCTCTTCGTCATCGCCCCCATGATCAGCATCACAGCGGCTATCGCGCTCTTTGCCGTGATCCCCTTCGGGGAGCAGATAGAGATCTTTGGCAGGATCGTATCCTTTACCATCGCCAATCTCGACATCGGGCTGCTCTATGTTTTTGCCATCGCCTCCCTGGGGGAATATGGGATCGTTCTGGCCGGCTGGTCCGGCTATAACAAATACGGCCTCATGGGTGCCCTGCGGGCGGCAGCCCAGATGATCAGCTATGAGATCGCCTTGGCCCTCTCCGTGATGGGGGTCTTGATGATCTCGGGAACCCTCAATCTGGGCGAGATCGTCCAGAAACAGGTAGGGTGGCACTGGAACATCCTGTATCAGCCCTTTGGCTTTATTTTCTACATCATCTGCGCCCTCGCAGAAATTAACCGGACCCCCTTTGATATGCCCGAAGCGGAAGCGGAGCTTGCCTGCGGCTTCAACATCGAATACAGTAGCATGAAGTTCGCCCTCTTCTTCATGGCGGAGTATGCCCATCTGATGGCGGTCTGCGCCATAGCCACCACGCTCTTTCTCGGCGGGTGGGACGGCCCTTTCAACCTACCGCCTGCCCTGTCATGGATTTGGTTTGTGGCGAAGACAGCTATTCTCGTGTATTTTTTTATCTGGGAGCGGGGGACCTTTCCGCGGCTACGGTATGACCAGATCATGCGGTTTGGGTGGAAGTTTCTCCTCCCCCTGACTTTGGCGAATATATTCGTCACCGGTTTGATTATGGTGGTGCGGGGGATGTGAGGGCGATGAGCAAAGGAACATGGTGGTTCATCAAGGGAATCGGGGTGCTTGTGGCGAGTGTTTTTGCCCTTGTGAAAGGGCTGAGGCTTACCCTTGCCGCGTTTTTCTCCCGTCCGGTGACTATTCGCTACCCCGAGCACAAGCGCGAGGTGGCTCCGCGCTGGCGGGGCGTTCACTACTTCGAACGCAACGAGCGCGGCGATACTTGCTGTGTGGCCTGCGGGCTCTGTGTGGCTATCTGCCCCTCCCAGTGCATCCGCCTGGTGGCGGTGGAGATGGATAGCGGGGAGCGATATCCTGAGATCTACGAGATCAACACTGTCAGGTGCATCTACTGCGGCATGTGCGCGGAGGCCTGCCCGGTGAATGCCATCAAGCTGGGGAAGGGCTATGAATTTGTCGATTACCGGTGTGCGGACCTCGTCCTTGACAAGGGGAGGCTCTTGGCCAACGCACCGAAGCCAACGAACCAGAGGAGTATATAGGTGATGGATAGTACAGTCTTTTATTGGATCGCCTTCAGCCTGACCGCCCTGGTTGCCGTCTTTGCCGCCGTGATGGTAATTACCCGGCGCAACCCCATCCACGCGGCCCTGTTTTTGATCCTCAACTTCCTCTGCATCGCCGTCCTCTACCTGCTGTTGAAGTTCCAGTTTATTGCCATCATCCAGGTGATGATCTATGCCGGTGCCATCATGATGTTGGTCCTCTTCGTCATCATGCTGTTGAGTGTTGAGGAAGAGGAGCGGACAAACAAGATTACAGCCTCATCCGCGCATGTGATAGGAGTAGTTTTAGCCCTTATTCTGCTTGCTCAACTCATCTATGGGGTCGGCGTTCGGGTCTTGCCGGGGGAACAGGGCGAATTCACCCCTGAGCGGATGGCCCAACTGGGCGATATCAAGGCGGTAGCGGGCCTCCTTTTTACTCGTTTTCTCTTTCCTTTTGAAGTGGCTTCCATCCTCCTGTTGGTGGGGATGATCGGGGCTGTGATCCTGAGCAAAAAGGAGAGGTAGCAACGATGCCTTTCAGTGTGCCGCCCATATACTTTTTAATTGTGAGCGCCCTGATCTTCGCCATCGGGGCAATCGGGGTCTTGATCAGGAGGAATGCCATCGTCATCTTCATGTGCATCGAGATGATGCTCAGTGCCGTCAACCTCAGTCTCATCACCGCTTCGCACTATCTGAATTCGCTGGATGGTGTGATGATGGTCTTTTTCGTGATGACGGTGGCGGCGGCTGAGGCGGCTGTCGGCCTGGCCATCTTCGTCCTCCTCTTTCGAGGACGAAAGACCATAAAGGTGGATGAGATAAACCTCTTGAGGTGGTGACGGGAGAACGTGCCCTATGATCGAATTGGTGTGGTTGATACCCCTCTTTCCGGCCCTCGGGTTTCTCTTTAACGGCCTGATCGGGAGGTGGTTAAATCTTGACAAGCGAATCATCAGCTTGGTGGCGTGTTCTGCCCTGGGGTTGTCCTTTCTCTTTTCCATCCTGGTCTTCTTTAGTCTGCTGAAGCTTCCCCCTGAGGCACGGGCGGTCGTGCCTGACAAGGTCCTCTTTGACTGGATCGTGTCAGGAGATCTCAAAACGGTCATCGGGTATAAGGTCGACCCCCTCTCCATCGTGATGGCCCTCGTGGTTAGCGGGGTGAGCTTTTTTATCCACGTCTATTCCGTGGGCTATATGCACGATGACCCCGGATTTACCCGGTACTTCGCCTACCTCAACCTCTTCGTCTTCATGATGCTGACATTGGTTCTTGCCAACAATTTTCTCCTCATGTTTGTCGGGTGGGAGGGCGTGGGGCTCTGTTCGTATCTCCTCATCGGCTTTTGGTTCGAGCGGGATGCCCCTGCCAATGCCGGCAAGAAGGCCTTTGTGGTCAATAGGGTAGGGGATTTCGGCTTCTTGCTGGGGATATTCTTGCTTTTTGCCCACCTCGGGACGCTGGAGTTCAACGAGGTCTTTGCCAAGGCTCCGTCCCTCGATACTATGACCGTGACGCTCATTACCATCATGCTCTTTGTGGGGGCAGCCGGAAAGTCCGCTCAGATCCCCCTCTATGTATGGCTCCCCGACGCAATGGAGGGCCCCACCCCGGTCAGCTCTTTGATCCATGCTGCCACCATGGTCACCTCGGGCGTCTATATGATCGCCCGCTGCCATGTCCTGTACAGCATGGCCCCGGTCTCTATGGCAGTGGTGGCTATTGTCGGAGCCGCTACGGCCCTGTATGCCGCCACCATGGGTCTTTTGCAGTTCGATATCAAGCGGGTGCTGGCCTATTCCACCATCAGCCAGCTTGGATATATGTTCCTCGCCGTGGGGGTAGGGGCATTCAGCGCGGGGATCTTTCACCTCATGACCCACGCCTTCTTTAAGGGGCTCCTCTTTCTGGGAGCGGGGAGCGTGATGCACGCCATGAGCGGGGAGCTGGATATGAGAAACATGGGGGGAATATGGAAGCGGATCCCCATTACATTCTGGACCTTCTTGGTGGCGACCCTGGCTATCGCAGGGATCCCCGGATTCGCGGGGTTTTTCAGCAAGGATGAAATCCTCTGGCAGGCCTTCAACAGCAGCCGCGGCCACCTCTATCTCTGGGTGGTGGGCGCTGCTGCAGCAGGGATGACGGCCTTCTACATGTTCCGGCTCACCTTTGTTACCTTTTTAGGGCGGTGCCGGGCACCGGAGGAGGTGAAGAAGCACATCCATGAGTCCCCTTCTATCATGACTATCCCCCTCATCGTCTTGGCCGTCCTCTCGATCATCGGCGGATATGTGGGGATACCCCACGTCCTCGGGGGGAGGAACTTCTTCCATGAATTTCTCGCCCCGGTTTTGGGAGGGGCCCCCCAAGGGGCGGGGCACGCTACCTTTTCTTTGGTCAGGGATGCCTTTGCCGGCGGGGGGGCGGTGGAAGGGAGCGGCGTCAACATGGAGATCCTTCTCATGGGCATCTCTGTGGCCATCGCCATCATCGGGATCTCCGTCGCCTTTTATCTCTATATCTGGAAGACAGAGGTCCCCAAGAAATTGGCCCAACGGTTTAAAACCATCTATACCATCGTTTTCAATAAGTACTATGTGGATGAGATTTATGAGGCCTGCTTTGTCAACAGCACTAAAAAACTCGGTACCTTCTTCTGGCGGGAGTTTGACGACGGGGTCATTGATCGGAGCGTGAACTCGTTAGCTGGCTTGATGCTCTGGTTCGCCAGGGTTCTGCGCAGGATCCAGACGGGGCGTATCCAGGGTTACGCACTCGGCATCATTCTGGGTGCCGTTATCATTATTATATTCTTGATCAGGTGAGGAGTTTTTCATGAACCCCGTGGGCCTTCCTGTTTTGACGACAATTACCTTCTTCCCCCTAGCAGGGGCCATACTCCTCCTTTTTTTGCCCAGGGCTAATGAGGAATTGCTCAAGCGCGCCGCCTTGATCATCTCCTTGGTGGAGTTTGCCATCTCTCTCCCGCTGTTCATCTGGTTCGATGCAGGGGTGGCCGGGATGCAGTTCGCGGAAAAGGTCCCCTGGATCCCTGAATGGGGAGTCAGCTATTGTATAGGGGTCGACGGGATCAGCCTCCTGCTGATCCTCCTGACCACCTTCCTGACCGTTCTTTGCATCCTCAGCTCCTGGCGGGCGGTGGAGAAGAGCGTGAAGGAATACATGATTATCTTCCTTATCCTGGAGACGGGGATGATCGGGGTTTTTGTCTCTCTGGATCTCATCCTCTTCTACGTTTTCTGGGAGGTCA
>CAYHAB010000123.1:0-3407 GCA_964354505.1 uncultured Thermodesulfobacteriota bacterium | reverse complement strand
CAACTTTGTCACCCCCACTCATTACGTTCCCCAGATTGTGGCGGCCCTGCCGGAGGCCATCGAGTTGGGACTCATGGTCCCTCTGGTCTACAACTGCGGCGGTTACGAATCCCTGGAGGTGATCGAGCTCCTGGATGGGATCATCGACATCTACATGCCCGACACCAAGTTCTCCCGAGGGGAGGATGCCGCCAGCTATTGTAATGCCCCCGACTATCCCCAGGTTTTACAGGAGGTCCTCCTGGAGATGTATCGGCAGGTGGGGGATCTGATGCTGGATCAGCGAGGGGTCGCCTATCGGGGGCTCCTGATCCGCCACTTGGTGATGCCCCATGGGGTTGCAGGTACCCAAGAGATCATGTCTTTCATTGTCCGGCGGCTATCAAGCAACTCGTACGTGAACATCATGGATCAGTACCGTCCCCTCTACCGGGCGGGAGAATATCCGAAGATAGATTGCCGAATCTCCCTTCGTGAATATCGTGAGGCGATAGATATCGCCAAGGCGGAAGGAATACACAGGGGTTTTTGATGGATCTCAAAGAGCTGTGGAAGGAATTGAGGGGATTGAAGGAGGAGGTGAAGGAACTCCGGGAGGGGATAGCGAGACTCAAACAGGAGATGCTCGAGGGAGAAGGGGATTTCCAACGAGCCATCAAGGCGCGGGGGTTGCAGGTCTATCGCCATGACCCCGTTGATGACCTCATCTTCTTGCCTGAGACCTCACCGGAAGAGCGGACATCCCTTTATCAGTTGTTGAAGCACTACTCCTTCCGGCTTTTTCTACGAGACGTGATCAGCAAAAAGGGGTCTTTCGCTGCCGAGGGGCTTGTGAGATATTGTTCCCTCGAAACCGCACGGCTGTATATCTCTTCCCTCTGCGAGCTCAAAATCGCAGAGGCCGTCGGGGAGGGGATGTTTCGTCTGTTGAAACGATCGCTCTACAGTTTTGGCCCGACCTTAGAGTGGTTTGTCGCACAGATGTTTCGGAGGGAATTTGCCTCGCCGGCCATCTATGGGGTTCGGTTTAAAGAGACGCGCAGTGGGGGGGATTATGACGTCATCGCCCGCTGGGAGGGGCGGATGGTGTATGTGGAGATAAAATCTTCTCCCCCACGGGGGATAGAGCGGGGCGAGATAGGATCGTTTCTTGCCAGGACAGCCGATCTCTTGCCTGATGTCGCTTTCTTCTTTAATGACACGCAGCTGCGAATGAAAGATAAGATCGTTGTTATGTTTGAAGAGGAATTATGTAAAAGATACGGCACTAGCTACAGCGATAGATTCCCCGTACAAAGAATGGTTGATGAATTATTTCACATCAACCATCGGATCTATATCATCAACAGCAAGAGAGATGTGGTCGCCAACTTTAATTTCTGTCTCAGGGATTTCCTTTTTCATCAAGGGGCCGATCTTTTTCCTATCGTACCCCCTTGCGCAGGTTGAAATGACGATTTTACCTCACCGCGTCCTTCAACCCTTTGCCCGCCTTGAACTTGGGTATTTTGACGGCGGGAATATCGATCTCCTGACCGGTGCGGGGATTTCTCCCCTTCCTGGCCGATCGATTTGAAACTTGAAACGTTCCGAAACCTGGCAGCGCAATCTTTTCCCCTGCCTTCAAAACTTCGATGATGGTGGCAGTAAAGGAATTGATGGCCCTTTCAGCTGCTGCCCGAGGTATCTTGGCCTCTTTTGCGATCTTGTCAATGAGTTCTGATTTTGTCATCCCATCCCCTCCTTAACTTTAAAATAGTAGAGCCCCTTTTATACAATACGCAGATGATCTTCCCTCACCCCAATACACGACATACTTCTTTCCTATTATTCTTTCAATGAATGTGTTGAAGATTTATAGCACAAAAAGTGAGGGGTGACAAGCGAAAAAAGAAGAAACAAAAAGATTTTTCGACAGCTATCAGGATAGGCGGACATTATAACAAAGTAGAACGATGGATACCTGGATACTGCCCCTAATCCCCATGGAGGCGGGTAATTAGCCACATTGTCTGTTTGAGGGATCTGAAATATCCCTAGTCTTGCGTCGATGGGGTGTGTTATAATTTTTTTATGAAGATATATCTCGATGCCGATGGCGCCCCCTGGCGGGATTTGGTGATAGAGCGCGCGAATCGGCATGGGGTAACGGTGGTCGTGGTTGCCGACTACAGCCACGTTCTCTCCCTGGGAAATGGGGCAGAGCGGGTGGTGGTCGATGACGGGAGGGACGCAGCAGACTTCGCCATCGTAAACCGGGTGCAGGAGGGTGATCTGGTCATCACGCAGGATGTGGGACTGGCCTCCCTGATCCTCCCCAAGGGGGCAGCAGTCATATCTCCTCGTGGCTTTGAATTCATCGAGGACTCTATGGGGGTGCGCCTCACCCGTCGCTGGCTCCATAGCAAGATCAGGATGGCCGGGGGGAAGATCAAGGGTCCTCCCCCTCTGTCCCAGGATGACAGAGACAGATTCCTCGCGTTGCTGGAGCGAAGGATCATCGCCTCGACGAGGAGGGTAGATGAAGGTAGCTGACTTTCCGATTGATATCAAGGATCATCTCTTCCCCTTTCATACTGATGCCCAGATGGCCTATGAGTGCATCGGGTGTGAGGCAAACTACCCCCTCGATTGTTTCCTCTACACTTGCCCGAACTGCGGAGGGCTGTTGCGCATAGTAGATCTCACCTTCGATTCCCTCACAGAGATCCCTGGCGCCCTGTGGCGGAAGATCTTCGATCACCGCAAGATGATCAACGTCGACGGGTTAAAGGGAATCTTCCTCTTCCACGAGCTCATCTTCCCCATCATCCCCCTGGACGCCGTGATAAACCTGGGGGAGGGGCACACACCCCTGGTGCGGGCCAATGCGGAGCTGAGCCGCTGGGCGGGGGTTGAGTTCTCCATAAAATACGATGGCCTCAACCCCTCGGCCAGCTTTAAAGACCGGGGGATGGCCAGCGCCATCAGCTTCATCAACTATATGATCAAGAGCAAGGGGATAAAGGAACTCTTGGGGATTTGTGCCTCCACAGGCGACACCTCGGCAGCAGCAGCATTATATCTCAGCTATCTCCCCCACGAAGTGGTACGCTCGGTGGTCCTCCTTCCCCAGGGGAAGGTAACCCCGGCCCAACTCTCCCAGCCCTTGGGGAGCGGGTCCACGGTGATCGAGATTCCGGGGGTCTTCGACGACTGCATGCGTATCGTAGAGCAGTTGGCCGAGCAGTATGAGGTGTGTCTGCTCAACTCCAAGAATCCCATCCGCATCCAGGGGCAGAAGTCCTACTCGTACGAGGTGGCCCAGCAGCTTGACTTCCAGACCCAGAATCTGGTGGTGGTGGTCCCCATTGGGAATGCGGGAAACGTCACCGCCGTGATGGAAGGGTTCCTTGATCTCCACCGTC
>CAYHAB010000122.1:0-3187 GCA_964354505.1 uncultured Thermodesulfobacteriota bacterium | reverse complement strand
CCGGCTTTCGGTGGCCGAATCGGACAACAGCGAAGTCATGACAGGCCTTCTTGAGAGGCTGATGAAGATTCCGGGTCTTTCCCTTGTTCACCGGTGCAAGCTCGGCGGAGTCATCACATCCCATACTGGTCCCGGAACGCTCGGCATTACCTTTGTGCAGAGCTAAGGGGCAGATCTTGCTTTTTGATGAGGGAACTCTGGTGCATAGGTTCTCCCGGGCAGGTCGCATGATTTGATATTGCCTGGCCCCCGCCCTTTCCCCTTCTTCCCATATCATGTTATAACATCGCTCAGGCACCCCATATACTCAACAAACAAAAAAAAGGACATGTGAGTCCCTTTAAATCTTTTCGCCTTATCCTCTTCCCCAACCCCTGCTTACCTGTGGGCTTGGCGATGGCTGGCGATATGAACCCCTTCACCTGTTACATTTTCTCGTAGCCACCATAGGCGCTCTCGCAACCCCTTTCCCTCAATTTCCCAGGCTTATCAGGAGTTGCTGTATTGTCCTTAAGAATTCCAGCCATGCATTTTCATACCCGCTTTCCATCCAGTCTATAAGCACCCCTGCCTTCATGCAATACGTGCCCTCTTGCAGCGTCCTGTGACACCACTTAACCCTGCCTGTCGCCAGTATGCTTCTCCCGTCGGGAAGTATATTGATCTTGAATCGCAATCTCTTGTCATCCAGCAGGAGATACTTGACCAGCTTTTGAGCATTCGCTCCCCCTTGGATATAGAGGCGTCCATGCTCTGATCTTGTTTCTATTTTTATGACGATCGACAGGCCCTTAAGCGAGATATTGTCCGTCTCCGCGGTGATAGGCGGAGGGGGTACGGGCGTCCCGAGCATCTCTACCGTTAAGGGGATAGCGGCATGTAACCGCTCTGCTTGGCGTCGCTCACGCTCAGGCAGCGGGATTGTCTGGTATCCAGCCATACATGCCCTTTGTTGAAACCTGTCCCTTCAGCAAACGACAGTAAACAATTCGACCGCTACCATGCTCCCGCGCACGCCTAGATGTCCTGCAGCCGCGTATTCGCCCGCGATCGCGCGATGTGGTCGTGAAACCCCGCAAGACATGCGGAGAGCTTTTTCAGCTCCTTTGATTTGGCAACCGGGATATCGTCTATTCCCCGCTGCTCCAGAGCATCGATCACGTACTGAACGGTTATCCCCTCCGGGTTGCGGGCGGGCTGATAACCAGCTGTTCTCTCGTCTTCCAACTGTACCTGTGAGATGATCCCTGCCTCGCGCAATTCGCGCAAGATCTCGCGGACCAGCCGCACGGGGATCTCCAGCTCCTGTGAAATCCTGATCTCCGTCCAGGGCGCTTCCGCACGGGAGAAATTGCGCACCAGCGCGTGCACAATCAGCAGGCTAAGGAGCTTCTTGAAAGAATAGCTCATTTTTTTATACGCGTGCTCGAATTCGTACGTCTCCACGTTTTGCTGAGCAAAAGAGAACTCGGCTCCCAAAAGCACGATGAGCCAACTCATCTGCACCCACACCAAAAAGAGCGGCAGCGCGGCAAAGCTTCCGTAAATAGCATTATACTGGGCAATCCATATCTGGGCGTCGATATAGAGTACCTGGAAAAATTGGAAGAGCATCGCGGCAATGAATCCTGCGAGGGCGCCTGCTTTTAAAGTGACCTTTATATTGGGCATAAAGAGATAGATGAAGGAAAACATGATCCACAACATAAACAGGGGCACGAACTTCAGCATAAAGACGATGGCGGGGTTAAGAGTTGCTAACAACCCGATTTGTTTGGCTGCAAGCTCAATTTGGCTGGTTAGTACGACGGTAAAGGTGCTGGACATCACGAACAGAAACGGGCAGATGAGCATGAACGAAAGGTAATCGCTGATTTTCCTCACGAGGGTCCTAGCCCTCCTGATCCCCCAGATATCATTGAATGAGCTTTCAATATTCGCGAGCACCCTGATGATCGTCCAAAACAACAAAATCACACCGATACCGGCGATGACACCCCCCTTGGTGGACTCCAGAAGCGTATGGGAAAACTCGATGATCCGCGTGATGACCGCATCGTGCATCTGTAAGTCTTCTAAAAGGTACCGTTCCAGCGCCTTATCAAAACCGAAGCCCTTTGCAATACCAAAAAGCACTGCGGCTAGCGGGACAATGGAAAGCAATGTATTAAAGGTTAGGGAGGATGCCCGCAACTGGATTTTATCCTCATTAAGACCTCGCAGGGCCACCATAAGGATCCGCGCCTGCCTGATCACAAGCCACGTAGCCCGCGAAAAATCCCGTTGTTGGATCTTCCAGATATCAACGGTTAAAAAATGGATGCCCTTCGAGATGACCAGGGCCATCACCTGATAGAGACGTTTGGGGCCGTATCTCAGCATGGAACAGTACCTTTCTTTGTGATCTCTTCACTTCTGTAACGCGCGGCTATCATCCTATCCGCACCACATAAAAAAGGGGCGCTCGTGCCCCTCGAAGACTTGTACCTCGTTCTCCCCTCTCCGCCTTGCTGCTCCATGACCCTTGACTCCCCTTAAGGCCACGCCGTCACTGGCTGATTACCTCACTTCTCTTGCCACCCTTTCCCCATCCTCCCCGTTTCACCAGCACAGGACGCATTTATCTTATGTAATTTATCATCAAAAGTAAACACCTTATATAATCACCCCGTTAGCAATCATACAATCACGTTACGATCTCCCCTATCTTACTCGCCGCCAGCTCAACGACCACTCTGGCAACGTTCATAGCATCTTCGGCCTCCTTGGGGTCGTCGAAGTACCGCGAGGGTATCCTGCCGGGGAGGCTGTCGGGATAGCGCGTCCGGATGGCGTACTCATCGAGCTTTTTCGCTCCCTTGACCTTCCTAAAATCCCGGTCTATGGCCCGCACCTTCTGCAACAGATCGTCAAGGGAATGGGTGGTAAAGACCTCCTCTTTGGATTTCTCCGTCAGATAGAGATACGCCTTTAAGGCCTTCTCCGCTGCCTGCTGAAAATGAAACAGGGCCAGGTAGAATCTCCCACGCCTTCTCAGCTCGTCTGCATCGGCAAATTCATCCTGCGCCTGTGCCAGCCACCGCAAGGATTCTTCCTTATAGGGCAGTATCACTTCCCTTCCCCTCACGCCCCCAAAAAACCTGATCTTCCAGTTCAGTACACCAGTACATGAGCTGCATAATGCCAA
>CAYHAB010000121.1:0-2527 GCA_964354505.1 uncultured Thermodesulfobacteriota bacterium | reverse complement strand
ATATTCTTGACCGCGCCCTGCTCCGCCCCGGGCGCTTCGACCGGATCATCGAGATCCCGCTGCCCGATGTCAAGGGCAGGCTCTCGATCCTGAAGGTTCACACACGTGCCCTCACGATGGACGAGAGCGTGAACCTGGAAGAGATTGCTGCGTTCACGGAAGGAAAGAATGGAGCCGACCTCAAGGCAATGTGCATGGAAGCCGGCATGTTTGCGATACGCAAAGAACGCGCTTCGATCACCCACCAGGATTTCCTGTGGGCCATCGAAAAGGTGACCACGGACTTCAACCGGCACCGTATTGCCGATGTTGAAGGCGCGATGTTTGCGTAACGCTGTTCATCAGAATCTTTCCCTGTTTTTTGGCAGATACGCGAAAAAAAGGCAATTTTTATCCGCTCTTGTAGTTGAACGGGGTACCGTCAACAAGGTTCCCGTATTTATGGTAAAACCATCGTTTCGTCAGTTCGACGAGGATAAGGTAACTGATAACAAGCCCGATAAGTACGGCAAAGAAGTCTGCCGGCGGAGGGACGAAACCGAAGATCCTGCCCAGCACCGTGAACGGGAGGGCACATGCTCCGGCTATGACCAGCAGCGTGCTGACAACAAGGTACGCACTCGGCCGGCTTGTATAAAACGGCACCCTTCTTGTCCGGATAACGAAAATGACGGCGACCTGCGTGCAGATGGATTCGATAAACCATGCTGTCTGGAACAGGGCGCCGGTGGCATGGAAGACATACAGCATGATAAAAAATGTTAGATAGTCAAAGAGCGAACTGATGGGCCCAAAGATGCTGATGAACTTTCTGATAAAGACGATATTCAGGTGTTTCGGGCACCTGGTATCCTCCTCATCCACGGCATCCTTCGGGATGGTTGTCTGGGAGATGTCGTAGAGCAGGTTGTTGAGGAGGATCTGGATCGGGAGCATCGGGAGGAACGGCAAAAAAAGGGAAGCGCCCGCAACGGAAAACATGTTCCCGAAGTTGGAACTCGTCCCCATCATGATGTACTTGAGTGTGTTCCCGAACGTCTTGCGCCCCTCGATCACCCCGTCATGGAGTATGCGCAGGTCGTTTTTTACCAGGATGATATCGGCAGATTCCCTGGCTATGTCAACGGCATTGTCCACCGATATCCCGATATCTGCTGTCCTGATCGAAGGGGCGTCGTTGATCCCGTCCCCGAGAAACCCGACCACATGACCGTTCTTTTTTAAGGCATTGATGATCCGGTCTTTCTGGACAGGAGTCACCCGCGCGAAAATGTTATTCTGCTCCACGATTTGGGCAAGCGATTCATCGTCCATTTCTGCTATCTCTGGTCCGCTCATCACACCCCTGACGGTATAACTGAGAGATTCGCAGGTTTTGCGGGTGACGAGTTCATTATCTCCGGTTAAGATTTTAACCTCGATCCCTGCGCCTTGCATAAGACGGACGGACTCCCCTGAGGTCAGCTTGGGCGGATCGATGAAGGCGACATAACCCAGAAAGATCATGCCATTTTCGTCATCGATAGCATACCGTGTCTTGCCGGGCTCAACTGTACGGTACGCCACGCCGAGGGTGCGGAACCCCTCGCCGCTCAGTTTTATATATTGCCGGGTGATCCCCTCTGTATACTCGTCATTGAGCGGGACAATGCCGGCTCCCGTATCGCAGGAATCGCAGATCGATAAGATCTCTTCAGGCGCGCCCTTGGTTATAAGGGTGGTGGCAGAAGGATCCGAAACGACGATTGACGCCCTTTTCCGGATAAAATCAAACGGGATCTCATCGACCTTTGCATAGGTGCCGACATCCAGTTCGCGGAAGCGCAGGATGGCATCGTCAAGCGGGCTTTTCAGGCCGGTCTGGAAATAGCTGTTCAAAAACGAGTATAAAAGGACGCGGTCGCTGTCGGTGCCATCGATACCGACATGCCGGATTAGCGAGATCCGGTTCTCGGTGAGTGTTCCGGTCTTGTCGGTGCACAGGACATCCATGCTCCCGAAATTCTGGATGGATGCGAGGTGCTTTACAATCGCACCTTTCCCTGACATCGCGATCGCACCGTTTGACAGGTTGATAGAAAGGATCATAGGTAATAGTTCCGGGGTCATCCCGACTGCAAGCGCAACGGCAAAGAGGAGAGAATCGAGGATCCCGTGGTGCAACAGGGCATTGACAAAAAAGACAAAGATGACAAGGAAGAACACTAACCGCATCATCAGGTGCCCGAAGCTGGCAATTCCCCTCTCGAACTCGGTCTCGGGCGGGCGCTCTCCGAGCATCATTGCAATCCTTCCGTACTCTGTTGCGGATCCCGTCTGCGTCACGATCGCGTTTGCTGTCCCGCTCACGACCGATGTGCCCAAAAAGACGCAGTTTTCCTGGTCCGCAGGCTGGTCAGCTGGTTTACCCGCGGTATTTGTCTTCTCAACCGGATACGGTTCCCCGGTCAGTGCCGACTGGTTGATGAAAAAGTCATGGGATGTGATGACCCGGGCATCTGCAGGGACGATGTCGCCGGCAGTAAGG
>CAYHAB010000120.1:0-2558 GCA_964354505.1 uncultured Thermodesulfobacteriota bacterium | reverse complement strand
CACGGGGTGCTGATGGCAATCTGATCCTCCGGAGACCATGAGCCCCATGTTCCGAGCAAAGGTTTGGTATGCCTTTGAGGCCTCATTATCATGCCGGGAGTGCCAGCACTCAATCCCATCGATATATGCCATCATGGCATCGCGAATAATCTGCATTTGTTCCTTCATCGAGGAGGTCAAATTCACCAAAGAGGTGCCGTTCGGATCATTTGGATGGGCGAGTATAAGCTTTCCCCCCGCACCACGGATGAGCTCAGAGGCTTCCTTCAGGCTCAACGGCATCTTTGGCACATCGCACTGGACCAGATACCGGTCGAAGGCCTCCTGTTGGGTGGCCACAATGCCCTGTTTGATCATATACATGGCAATGTGGGGCCTGCCAAGGGCGCCATCCGCGCTTGACTGAATCGCACCGAGGTCCGCCGCGGTAAACGCCAGCAGGCCTTCTTCGGCGAATTCTCGGTTTAGATTCTCCAGGATCCGCTCCGCCCGCTTCTTTCTGTAATCCTTGAGGGCCTCGAGTTTCTCAACAAGCGCGAGGTTATCAATATCATACTGATATCCAAGGCAATCAAGGGAGACGGGGTTGCCCCCCTTGTACTCCGGATGGGAGAACGTCACGTTCAATTCAACCCCGGTGAGATACGCAATACCGTTGGCTTGGGCCAGCTCACGGGCAAGCCCTTGGGCGTTGATGGAATCGTGGTCGGTGATCGAGATCAGATCTATCTGCCTCCTCTGCGCACCCTCAGCAAAGATCTCTTCCAGGTTCCAGCGCCCGTCAGAACCTTCTTTTGAGTGTATGTGAAGGTCAATCTTCATGCCCGACTCTTTTGAACTTTATGCGTATATGAGCCCCCTTCGCCTCCGTCAAGGCAATCTCCCCTAGATATACCCTTTGACATATTTGAGTGCCAGACCATAGTATGCATTTGCCCGCTGAAGGCCTTCCCCCTTTGCCTTCGCATCAAGCGCAGCATCATCGAGCATGAATGAGGTTACCTTCGCCCTCACATAGGCCCGGTAAACCTTATAAAATTGGAGAACCCCTGCCACGGCAACATCACCCGAGGCCTCGGTGTATGCATCCACAAAGATGTGACTGAATTGAGTATACCCGTTGAGGTCAAGGTCCATAGAAAGAAACGCTACGTCCGAGGCCACATCACCGAAACGGAATCGTTCATTAAACTCAATGCAGTCAAAGATATATATTTTTTCCCCTTCCACACAGATATGCTGCACGTGCAGATCACCGTGGCAGTCTTTGATGCAGCCCTGGGCAATTCGCTGCTCAAACAGGGCGGCACTTTCTTCCATAAAGGAGAGGCTCCAAGACTCGATTAACTCGAATGCCTCTTTGGAAATGGGACCACCGACATACTTTCTGGTCTGCTCGAAGTTTTCTACCACATTGGTGGAAATGACATCAAGGGCGCCGAAGGCCCTAGCCTTCTCATCGCTCGGGATGCCTGCATATACCCTGGCAAGGTGCCTCCCGATGCGCTCCATCGCCTCGGCCCCTACCTTCCCTGCCTGCAGGAGCCGGTCAAGCATGTGGTCCTCGTTGATGCGCCTCATCTTGACGGCGTATTCTATCACCGCTGTGTTATCTCCCAGCCGGAAAGAAACACCAACAAGGGAGATGGGGACTACATCCAGGTAGACATCCGGCGAGAATCGTTTGTTCAGCCTGACCTCCTGTTGACAAAAGTAGCTCCGTTTTTCCAAGGTGGTGAAATCGAGAAAGCCGAAATTCACCGGCTTTTTAACCTTGTAGACGAGCTCTCCGGCGAGGAAGAGATACGAGATATGGGTCTGGAGGAGATCCACCTGCCGGGGGTGATGGGGATAAAAGGAGGGATCAAGCATCGCCTGTATCAAGGGGGGCAGCTCGGCCATCCTCACACCTTTTCGTAGGGGTCGAAGAGTTTCTTATATTCGTCCAAGGCAAACCGGTCGGTCATCCCTGCGATGTAATCGCAGACCATCCTCGGAACAGGCTCTTCGCCCAAGCGCCTCCTGTATCGACCAGGAATCAGGGCAGGGGTCTCTACATAGGCCTTGAAGAGCTCCTTGATGAACCGCTCGGCCTTGATCCGCATCCGCTCCACCCGCCAGTGATGGTATAGGTGATTGTGGAGGAAGTCCTTTAAGAGATCGCTTTCCTTTTGAACCGAAGGGCTATAGCTGGCCAGGTTCCTCCCGAGCCTTCGCACATCGTCCCCTGTCTCTATGCCGTGTCCCTCTATATTCCGCCGGGTCTGGGCGACGACATCCTGGATCAGCAGGCCGATGAGCGAACTGATGGCCGTGTACGTCTTTGACTGCAGGGTGGCGTGGGGATACTTTTTCTCCACGTTCACGAAGACCTCCTGCCAGAGGGGGACATCAGCGAGTTCTTCCCTGTGGATGAGGTTCGACTCCAAGCCGTCATCGATATCGTGGTTGTTGTAGGCAATCTCGTCAGCCACGTTGATGATCTGGGCCTCCAGGGTGGGGGCCAGCCCCATTTCATATTCGGAGATGTCCTCGGCGGGGGAATCATGATAGGAGGA
>CAYHAB010000119.1:0-4379 GCA_964354505.1 uncultured Thermodesulfobacteriota bacterium | reverse complement strand
TGTTAGTAAAGGGAAAACCGCGGGGAGCGGCAGTCCCCTCCACCTTAGACAGCGGGATCCAGCGCTTCGCCCTCGATCGTTTGCGGCACCACCTCATTACCGTGCGATCGCAGAACGTCACCGATGGAGCCGTTCTCGTCGCAGAAAATAAGACGGGAGATATCCTGGCCTATGTGAGCATAAGCGGCAACCCCTCCCATGGCTGGTATGTGGATGGCGTTCAGGCCAAAAGGCAGGTGGGCTCGACCCTGAAGCCCTTCCTCTATGCCCTTGCCTTTGGCAGAAAGATCCTTACCCCGGCCTCCGTTCTCGAGGATACCCCTCTTGACATCTCCGTCTTTGCCGGGATCTATCAGCCCAGAAATTACGACTCCGAGTTCAAGGGGCTGGTTACCTCGAGGATCGCCCTCGCCTCATCACTCAATGTCCCCGCGGTAAAGACCCTCTCCCTGGTCGGTCTTGAACCTTTTCTGACAGCGCTCCGTCAGATGGGGTTCAGGGGGCTCAATGAGTCAGGCGATTTCTACGGCCCGTCCCTTGCCCTCGGTGCGGTTGATGTGAGTCTCTGGGAACTCACCAACGCCTATCGGTGCCTCGCCAACGAAGGGACCTGGAGCGAACCGCGCCTGACCCCTGAAGGAACGAGGTCCTCGCCGCCGAAGAAGGTCTTTTCCAGGGAGTCCGCCTTCCTCATCTCCGATATCCTGTCGGACAGGGAGGCCAGGAGCACCACCTTTGGTTTAGAAAACCCATTGTCCACCCGTTACTGGTCAGCGGTAAAGACCGGCACCAGTAAGGATATGCGGGATAACTGGTGTATAGGATATTCCAGAAAGTATACGGTCGGGGTGTGGGTCGGAAATTTTTCCGGAGAACCGATGTGGAACGTCAGCGGCATCACCGGGGCCGCCCCTGTCTGGATTGAGGTCATGAACCGCCTCCATGATCAGGACAATAATCCGGAGAGGAAGGCTCCTCCATACCTGGTCAAGCAGGAGATCCGATTCCCGCAGGGCGTCGAACCCCCCCGGCAGGAATGGTTCATCCAGGGGACGGAACCGAATGCAAGGGATCAGAGGGTAGGGCAACTCAATCAGCGGATCATCTACCCTCCCGCAGGGACCGTCATCGCCTTAGATCCCGATATACCGCCGGAGCTGCAAAAAATCTTCTTCATCTCAGAGCCCAAAGGAAGCCGCCTCAGATGGGTCTTAAACGACCAGGCAATCATGGATGGCGGCAATAATCTCCCCTGGACACCGCGGGTCGGGTTCTATACCCTAAGCCTCGTTGATGAAAAGGGGCGCGCTGTTGATTCCGTCCGCTTCGAAGTAAGAGGTCCCTCAGAGGAGTAAACCAGTAGGGCGCAAAGGGCTCCCATAACCTTTTCGAGGAGGTGACTGCTTGAAAAGAACCATAGACCTGCTCAAAAAAGCGGGCGGCCTCTTGTTGCTCTCTGTCCTTCTCTTCATCACCCTGATCGCCGGGCCTTCCCGGGCCCAGACCACGGCGCTGACCATCGTGCACACCAACGACACCCATGGCCACCTCCTCCCCTTCAGCTATCCCTCCATGACCAACCCCTGCTCCCCCTTCCCGGCCTTGCAAGCGCGCGACGATATCGGGGGAATCGCCCGGCGCGCCGCCCTGGTCAAGGAGATCCGCAGCGAGCTCAGGGCAAAGGGCATACCGGTATGGCTCGTGGATGCGGGGGACTTCTCGGACGGCACCCCCTTCTCTCTCGAGTACCGCGGCGAAGCCGACGTGGCGGCCATGAACGCCGCCGGCTATGACTTCGCGGCGCTGGGGAACCACGATTTCAACTATCCCCTGGCCCAGACAATGAAGCTCATCAGACGGGCCCGCTATCCCATCCTTTGCGCCAACGCCGTCCTCAAGGCCACGGGAGAACCGCTGACCCAGCCCTACAGGGTCGAGCAGGTGGGTCCGGTGCGGATAGGGATCTTCGGCCTCGTCGCGACGGAGACCGCTGCCTACCCCGCCGCCCGCGAGGGCGTGACTATCGCCGACGCCGTCAAAACAGCCGCAAAGGTCGTGGCGCAACTGCGCCCCAAAGCCGATATCATCTTCCTGATCTCGCACTGCGGCGAGGAGATGGACAAGAAGATCGCCTCAGCCGTCCCCGGCATCGACGTCATCGTGGGGGGACATTCCCACTCCCGCCTCCCGTCGGGGGAGTTCGTCTGGCGATCCGGGGACCTCATGGCGGATGCGGTCAACGGCACCGTCATCCTGCAGGCGCATCAATGGGGTGGAGAACTGGGGAGGTGTGATCTCCTTTTCAAGAAGGATCCAGCCGGCGCGTGGCATGTGGACCGATACCGCGCGCGCCTCATTCCGATCACAGCCGCCATCCAACCTGATGCCGGGGTGGCCGCCGTGGTCGATCAGTACTTAAACCCGATTGCCCCCCGCTACGCCGAGGTCATAGGCGAGGCCGCGGGTGACTTCATCAGCCGGTGCGACGACTGGGCGGAATACAACCTGGTGGCCGATGCCATCCGGGAAACCTTCGGGACGGAGATCGAGCTGGAGAACATAGGGGGCATCCGCTCCCCCCTGGTCAAGGGGAAGATCACCCGCGGGGACTTAGTCGCCCTCGATCCCTTCAGCAACACCGTCGTCACCTTCACGATCACCGGCCTCAAGCTCAAAAGGATCCTCACAAAGTACGCCCCGGCCGTCTCCGGAGTGCGCTATCGCGTGGAAAACGGAGAGTTGCTCAACGTCCTGGTCAACGGCAAGCCGCTGCAGGACAACCGCCGCTATACCGGCGCGACGAATTCCTTTTTCGCGGGCAGCGCGCTCAAGGGGATGGAGGTCAAAGACACCGGGAAGAAGCGCCTGGAAGTCCTCATCAACTACATCCGCCGCAAGGGCACGATCCACCCCGCCTACGACGGCAGGCGCGTGGTGATCGGCGGCGCGCAATCAAGACCTGAGTAAACACGTCCCTTCCGTGATAAGGGATCGCCTGTTGCCAATGCGCCATCCTTGCGTTATAGTATCCCTACAAAAAGGAAGGAGGAATCTTCTGTGCAGGGAAATGACACTACGGGCTTTTTCATAGTAGTTTTTATGATTTTTGTCTTTGTTGCGGGTATATACTTTCGCACGTTTCTCACCAAGAGGGCTATTTTCAGGGTAATTAGGATTTTTTATGAACACAATGCCGTGGGGATCAATACGGCCAAGACGCGGCAGGAGCTTGGGCTTGAGCAGCCGGATTTTCTCCACAGGATGTTGAGGCCGCGCGATTACAAACAACATGCCCTGTCACTTCTTATAAAAAAAGGCATCATTCTTGAGAATTACGATGAAAGGCTGTACATGGATGAGAAGAACCTCGAACAAGGCTTGAGAAACAAACCGGACAATCTGCGTCCGCAGAAAAAGTCATCATGATCGTGCATGAGGGCATAATATGTACTTTTTGGGAGAAAAGGGTATAATTTCCCTCGCGGTGAAGGATAAGGATTAGGTTTAAGAGGATGTAAGGTTTTATTGTCCCATTCAGGGGTCCAAGTGGTCATGGGTTCTAAAAAAATGTTGCGGGCTTTTTACTCGAACCTCAGAACCCTTAAGCTATCCTGCCAACGGCGATAGCTTACCGAGCAGGGCATGCCGCAAAAAGACTAAGGAAGTAATTGAAGATAAAAAATCCAAGGGGCAAAACCGCCCCTTTTTTGTTGATGAACATAAAAAAGAAGTGTGCCTGAAACAACAGAAAAAATGAGTGGACAAACCACGCGATTGCGTGGTATAAACACGCAGTATGAATCGATTGGCTGAGCTCCTCTCATCGCGGGGACGTGCGGAGATATTCCGGCTCCTTTTTGGCGGAACCGGTGAGGAACTGCATGTTCGGGCGATCGAGCGGCGTTCCGGTCTGAACAACAGCACCATCCGGCAGGAGCTGCGCAAGCTGGTCCGACTGGATCTCGTCCACAGCCGCAGGGACAGCAATCGCGTGTACTACCGGGCAAAGACCGAAAACCCCCTCTACCCTGAGATTCGTAATCTGGTGCTCAAGACATCAGGCCTCGCCGATGTGCTCAAGCCCGCATTGCAGGACAAGAGGATTCGCGCGGCCTTCGTGTTCGGGTCTATCGCCCGCGGGGAGGAAAAAGCCGGCAGCGATGTAGATTTGATGGTTATCGGCGAACTCGGCTTGCGAGACCTCTCCGGGTTGTTGTCCGGTATCGAAGAGAAGATAGGGCGCGAGGTGAATCCACACGTTTTACGGGAAGAGCTATATTATCAAAGGCCTCTCTTTGAATGTGAAAGAAGGTGAAGTGGTCTGTCTGCTTGGAAGAAATGGCGCTGGAAAAACGACGACTTTGAGGAGTATCTTGGGA
>CAYHAB010000118.1:0-3425 GCA_964354505.1 uncultured Thermodesulfobacteriota bacterium | reverse complement strand
GCGATCGTCGGCAACGTCATGGGGAAGTCCATGGACGTGACGAACACCTCGTCGTCGGACGTGTCCCTGTTCGAGGACGCCGGCGGCAGCCCATACCAGCTCCCGGCCGGGCAGATTGTCCGGCTGGATATCATCGGCCAGGGCGCCAGGAGTATCGTCGTGGCCCGGCTGCCGACCACGCCGGACATATTCCCGACGGCCATCGCCCAGACCCAGCCGATAGTGGACAGCATGCGTTTCTTCCCCCCGAAGTAGTAGCCGCATTCGCCAGGCAAAGGAGATGACGATGAGCACTTCCGACGAGCCGACCGGGTCGGTTCAACCCGGACAGGACGCCGTCGGCTCGGCGCCCGGTGCGGCTGCACCGGAGTCGCTGACGACGGCCGTTGCGGAGGCGCCCGGCGCAGGCTCACCGGAAACGCCCGGGGGCGCGTCCGTTGCGCCGCCGGCCGAGCGTCGCGCGAGCAGCAGGCGGCGACGTATCCTCGTTGGCTTCCTGTTCCTTCTGTCCTGCCTGTTCGTCGTCGGGACCTCGGTCGTCGTCTGGACGCATCAGGTGGCGCTCAACACCGACCGCTACGTATCGATCGTCGGCGCCGTCTCCAGCGAGCCCGCCGTCATCGAGACCGTGAGCAACCGCGTGGCCACACAGGTGGTCACCGCGCTCGACGTCCAGGGCAAAGTGGAGAAGATCCTGCCCGGCGGGGCGGAGATCCTCGCCGCGCCGCTGACCGACCGGATCCGCCAGACGGTCCAAGAGAAGCTGGCGGTCGGCATGGCCAGCGATCAATTCCAGAACGCCTGGGTGCAAGCCAACCGGATCCTCCACACGACGATCATGAAGATCCTGCGCGGTCAACCTGAATCCGTCTCCATCCAGGACGGAATGGTGACGCTCGACGTCTACACCCTCGTCGGCAACGCGCTCGCGACCCTGCAGACGTCCGGGATCATCCCCGCCTCGGTGACACTGCCCGACCTGAGCAGCGTCGAGGTGCCCGAGCAGGCACGTCAGAAGGTGGAGCAGGCGCTCGGGATCACCCTCCCGGCCGACTTCGGCCAGATCCCGATCGTGAAAGCCTCTGGCCTGGAGACGGCCAGGCAGGCGGTCCAGCTCTTCGACATCATCACGATCCTGTTCATCCTCCTGACGCTGATCCTGATCGCGCTGACTATCTGGCTGGCCCGCAGGCGCCTGCGGATGGTCGTCTACCTCAGCATCGGGATAATCATTTCGCTCGTGATCGCCCGGTTCGCCATCGGCGGGATCGAGGATGTGATTGTCTCTTCGATATCGGGCGAAGGCCTCGCCACAACCGTCCGGGCGGTGCTCGACAACGTGTTCGGCAACTACTTCGCGCTGGGCCGGATCCTCGTCGTCATCGGCATCATTGCGGCGGTCGTCGCGTACCTGGCCGGTCGGCCGGCCTGGTTCGTGAAAGCGACAGCCGGAGCGTCCGCGACGGCACGCCGAGGAGCCGCCGGGGCCGCAGGCGCGGTGTCCGGATCCGCAGCAGGTGTGCCCTCGCGCGAAGCCACCGCGGGATGGGTCACATCGAACCGGGAGGCCGTCCGCTGGGCCATCGTGGGGACGGTCGCGTTCCTCATCGTCTGGTGGGTTGCGGGTTTCGAGATCGCGATCCTGGCGGCGGCGGTGGTGCTGCTGGGAGAGTTCCTCCTGCGGCGCATCTCGCGGCGGGGAGACGAGGATGATGAGTCGCCTGGTACCGACTCGGCTCCTGCCGGCCCTCCGTCCACGCCGTTGGTGGTTCCGCACCACGAGCAGTAGGAGCGCCGGGAGGGGCACGGTGTCGCGAGCATGAAGCGGCGCTGGCTTTCGCTGGCCGACCGGGTCGAACGCGGCCGGGAAGCACGGCGCGAGGTCCCGCGCCGCAGTCACGCCGCGCTCGACCTGCCGGTCAACCGCGACCCGCTCGCGATCCTTGAGCGGCAGGACGCGGACCGCCTTCCGGAGCTCGTTCCGCTGCGCCACTCGCGCATGGGGGCGAGTCCCTACGCGTTCAACCGGGGTTCGGCAGCGGTGGTGGCTGCCGACCTCGCCGGGGCTGTGCGGACCGGCATCGATGTGCAGCTCCTGGGCGACGCCAGCCTCTCGAACTTCGGCTTCTACGCCTCGCGTCAGCAGGCGCTTGTCTTCGACGCGAACAACTTCGAGGAGACGCTGCCCGGACCCTGGGAGTGGGACGTCAAGCGGCTCGCGGCCAGCATCGTCCTGGCCTGCCGCGAGAACGGCTTCACGCCGCGCCAGTGCTGGGTGATCGCCCAGAACGCGGTGCGAACGTACCGGGAGCGGATGCACCAGGTTGCCGCAATGCCCAACCTCGATGCGTGGTACGCACGCATCCCCGCCGCGGACATCGGGACCATCACGGAGGTGCGCCGGGATCGTCTGGACTCCCTCGTGGGACGGTCGCGGCGCCGCGACCTGCCGCAGGCGCTGGCCTCGCTGAGCGAGGTCGTCGACGGGCGGCGGCGGATCGTCGACAACCCGCCGCTCATCGCCCACGTGGGGTCGCCCGACGCGGTGACTGTGCTCGAAGCCCTGTTCGACGGCTACCGAGAGGGGCTGGCAGACGAGCTGCGCGAGCTCCTGGCCCGGTATCGGTTCGCGGATGCCGCGCGGGTCGTGGTCGGCGTCGCCAGCGTGGGTACGCGGCGTTTCCTCGTGCTCCTCGAAGGCCGCGACCCGGATGACATCCAGTTCCTCCTGGCGATCGAGGCGAGGTCATCGGTCCTCGAGCCGCATCTCGGCCCAAGCGAGTACGAGAGCCCCGGCGAGCGGGTGGTCGCCGGCCAGCGCCTCATCCAGGCGAGGCCCGACATCTTCCTGGGTTCGTGCCGGAACCCCGGACCGGACGGTCGCTGCTACTACTGGCGCCGCCTGCGCGAGATGAGCGGCGCCGTTGACGTCGCGACTCTGCGAATCCCGGGGATGACGAGATACTCCGCCCTGTGCGCCGCGGCCCTGGCCCGCGCCCACGCCCGGAGCGGCGACGCCGTCGCGATCGCCTCGTACCTCGGCACGGCGGACACGTTCGACGGAGCGGTCGCCGATTTCGCCGAGGGGTACGCCGACGTGGCGGCGCAGGATCACGCGGCGTTCGTGGAAGCGACCGGGTCGGAACAGGAGCGCGGGCCGGCGCAGGACGCCGCAACAACCGGGGTTGCGGACGAGTGACGGTCTCGACCGGGCAGTGACCGCACCGCCCGCCTTCCACGTCCTCGCCAAGCCCACCGGCGCCCAGTGCAACCTTGACTGTACCTACTGCTTCTTCCTTTCGAAGGAGGCGCTCTACCCGGACAGCCGCTTCCGCATGACCGACGAGGCGCTCGAGACGTACACCCGCCAGTACATCGAGGCGCAGCGCACCCCGGAGGTCACCTTCGCCTGGCAGGGCGGCGAG
>CAYHAB010000117.1:0-2838 GCA_964354505.1 uncultured Thermodesulfobacteriota bacterium | reverse complement strand
CACTCCGCCTTGGCGATTGCGCGCCAGAAGAGAGGGACCTTGGTGACCGCCCCTGCTATCTCAGCCTTTCCGATCTCAAACATCGCCCGTACCTGGGCTTCCTTGTTCGGTACGACGAAATTGATCCACTTGACCCGTTTTTCAGGGAGCGCAAGGCTTGTGTTGGGCGAGATCCCGGTCGGCACAAGGCGCTCGGGCTGGAACGGAAGGATCTTCACCGCCATCTTGGTGACAATGCCGAGGCACCCGCGCACGCCGGTATACCCGCGGAGCAGCCCGCGAAGATCCGGTCCCGGACTCTCCCCCCAAAACGGATCATCTTGCTGGGCGAGCGAACCCATTTTGACGAGCTCGCCGTCGGGCAAGACCAGCTCGGTGCCGAGGATGCGCCTATGGGGCAGGCCGATGCGGTGGCTTAAGGGAGACCATCCATCACCGAGAAAGTTGGCGATCACCGAGGCCTGCGCCCCGCCGCCGCCGATGACCACATACCCACCTTTCTTCAAACACTCCTCCTGCAGCGGCGAATAGATAGCTCCCGGGCCGACAACGGCAAACCAGTGCTTCTCGTCGATCTCGATTTCGTCCATCCGCTTGAGGTCTACGAGTAACGCACCCTCAACATGAGGATGAGACCGGGGGCCATAAAAGCCCGTACTGTAGGGCACGTATGGTATCTCATAGCGACAGCAGACCTTTACAATTCGCTGTACTTCCTCGGTCGTTTTGGGCATGATAACGCACCTTGGTACTACCGTCATCACCCGCTCATATCCCAGGCCGCTCTCATAGCCGCCGGGACCCGACCGGTACCCTTCACACACGACGGGATCGTCCGATATATATTCAGCACCTACGATAGATTCGAGCACTCTGTATGATTCTTTCGTTATACTCATGGTTTTTCTCCTTACCCTATCTGTCAATCGAAGCAAGAATGACTTCCGACATATCGAACACCTCTATCGAGTTTCCGTCCTCTTTGACGGCCTGGGCAAAATTGTTTTTGCACCAGGGACACGCGGAGACCAATGCCTCGGCACCGACATGCTTTACTTCTTCTAATCGTTGGTGGGCTGACCACAGCGCCAGTTCAGGAAATGCCTCTTTGGTGCCGCGGCCGGCGCCACAGCAAAAGGCGTTCTCTCTTGTCCGTGGCATCTCCACGAGCTCTACTCCGGGGATGGCGTTCAAGATATCACGGGGCTGAAAGTACACCCCATTGGTTCCACGGCGCCTCGTGAGGCGCGGTTCCACCATGCCCATCCATCCGCGCTCACCTTCCCACGGTACCCAGGGCTCGCTCAGGCGGCTGAGGCTGCACGAATCATGGTAAGCCACGCGCATATCCATCGGTTTGGTCGGTTTGAGCGCACCTTGTTTGATCAGCGAATCGACGTGCTCGACAAGGTGTACTACCTTGAATCCCAGATCATCGGTTGAGCAATCGAGCAACTTAGGGTAATCGACCTTCCACATGCGGTAGCCCTCGGCACAACTCATCAGCACCGTTTTTGCGCCTGTCTTTTTCACCTCTTCAATATTACGCTGGGCTAGCGCTCGGGCCTCATCGATCATGCCGACCGAAAAGACTATATTGCCGCAGCACCACTCATCGGGCATGAGCATAAAATCAGTGCCTGCCGTCTTCAGTATCCGCGCGGTCGCCTGGGCTATCTCAGGATTTACGTACGAAGCGGAACACCCCACGAAGTAGAGCAGATCAGCCTTCTTGGCAGGGTTAGTCTTCCCCTCGGCAAGCCACGCGTTCCGATTGTTATGAAGGGCCCCAAAGCAGTTGTGATCCTTCTCAATGTTCCGCGCGATTTTTTTGTGGGCCGGTAGAGGCCCTACACCATCCTGGACCGCCTTTACCCGGAGGGCCTCCAGGGTCAGCCCTATCTCCAGATCGAGATTTCGCTTACACCCGGTGTCACAGGCGCCGCAGAGGGGGTCTGCGTAGACTATCTCCAAAAGCTTGTCGGTCCACTGCAATTTTCCCTCGGCGAGCGCAAGACCGATCCGCATCTTTCCGTTTGCCCCGTATGAATCGAACAGGTATCGAGTAGCAGTCGGGCATTTCGTCCTGAATTGAGCGCCCGGCATATAGATATGATCTACCCAGGTACATCCTTTACATTTGATACACCTGCTCATGTCATAGACAAAATTGTTGAGGTCCGTCACGTCCAGCTTTACAGGAGTCTTGGGGCTCTCCTTGAACAACTTTTTACGAAAGAGCTTCGAGAGGATTAAAACAACTAATACCAGAGGAGTTACTAACGTCAATTTGTGAAGAGAAATGTGATGACATGATAGAAACTAAAACTGTAGACCATGAGAACTACTCAGATAGACTTGATGAAAGTAACGCAATAAAACTACTAGAAAATGTTGGGTATGGATTTTCCACAGATAATGGATTATTTCACGCCTACATGAAAAGCCCAAAACATAGAGATAACATACTAAATAAAAATATAACGCATATAGGAGTGTATACTAAAAATAAGTATAATTGTTGCCTTTTTGCAAATTACTAAACAAAATGAAAAAATTAATTTTAGCATTATTTTTACTTTTGACTATAATAAGTAATAGTCAAACTATTACTTATGTTTCTGACAATACTAATTTTGCCAACCCTGAAAGAGGTTGGTACAAATATTCTAAGACAAATAGTATAGGTACCTATTCATTTCTATCTCAATCTTCATTAACTACGATGAGAACATCGGAAAATATAACACAAATACTTAGAATATATGATTTAGGTGCGTTTATAACAACACCAATATCTCAAACTTTTTTAAATAACATTCAAACTGATTTTAATAC
>CAYHAB010000116.1:0-4219 GCA_964354505.1 uncultured Thermodesulfobacteriota bacterium | reverse complement strand
CCGGAGCCCCAATACCGGAAGGCGCTGATTCGGTAATTCAGCTTGAAGATACAGAAGAAGAAGCCGGTTATGTAAAAATATTCAGCGAAACAGTTAAATACAAAAATTGCAGATTTGCGGGAGAGAGTATCAAAATAGGTGACAAGGTACTGCAAAAAGGAGAACGGCTGAAATCTGCGGATGTCGGTATCCTCGCCTCGCTGAATTACCATGCAGTAAAAGTATATAGACAGCCGACCGTTTCAATTATCTCTACAGGCGATGAATTGGCCGATATAGGCGAGGAAATTAAAATTGGTCAAATTAGAAACGTCAATGCGTATACCTTATTCTCAGAAGTAAAAAAATATAACGGTCTTCCTGATTATTTAGGCATTGCTAAAGACACTTTAAAAAATACGAAGGAAATATTTTTAAAAGCCTTAAATGCCGATGTGGTAATATCCACGGGCGGCGTTTCGGTGGGAAAGTACGATTTTGTCAAAGAAATTTACGATGATCTAAATATTGAAATACAATTTGAATGGGTTAATGTCAAACCCGGCAGACCGTGTACTTTTGGGAAAAAAGATAACAAACTTTTTTTTGGCCTGCCCGGAAATCCCGTTTCGACTCTTACATCGTTCATTCAATTTGTCAGACCTGCTTTACTGAGATTAATGGGTGCAAAGAGGATAAAAAAACCAATCGTTAATGCATTTCTTGAAGATGATATTAATAAGAAGCCAGGTAAAGTTCATCTATTGAGGGGTTATTTTACTATTAAAAATAATGAGTTTTATGTTTCAACTACAGGCAATCAAAATTCATCCGTACTTCGTTCAATGAGCGATGCAAACTGTCTCATAATAATTCCGGAAAATGTTACAAAAGTAAAGGCGGGAGAAAAGGTTGCGATTCAATTAATTGATCATGCTGAAATATAATAAATATTAGCCCCAGCGAGCCCCTTACTAAAAATAATTTTCTCAAATTCGTTAAAATGTAAAATAAATTGAAAAATGTTTCTATCAAATAAATTTCTAGAAGATTATTAAAACTGCGGAAGATTGCAAATGTATCAAAAAGTACTGCAACCTGGTATTGCTTTAAGAAAATCGCCATTTCTGGTTGTGAAACAATTAGATAAAGGTGAAGTACGAGTTTATAGTAAATTGCATGGCAATTTAACGTCATTTGACTTTGATATCAATGAAGTTTTTAAGTTATTTGACTCGCAAATCAATGTCGAAACAGCGCTAAAAAAAGTATCGGAAATTTGTCAGTGCGATCCCTCAGCCTTGATTAACGAACTATACGAAAAACGATTTTTAATAGAAGGCAATAAGAATGAGAAAGATATGCTTTCGGAATATGTTGAAATAATGAGAAATAAAAATAAAATTCCAAAAATTTCGAAGGTTACCTTTTTAATTTCTGCCAAATGCAATTTGGCATGTAAAGGGTGTTATCATCATTTTTTTGATTTTAAAGGCGCTGATATGAACGGCGATTTTGCAGGTCAAATTTTACAGGGGTTGTTTCCTTATCTGAAAAAAAAAGAAATTCCTGAGTTAATTATATCATTTCTTGGTTATGAACCCTTATTGAATTTTGAAACTTTAAAAATGATTTATGACCAAGCATGTAGCATGGGCGAACAATACGTTATAAAGACTTCATTTAAAATATTCACAAATGCTTTTAGCGTAAGTGAGGAAATATATAAGTGGATCGGACAAAATAAGTTTAAATTGGAAATTAAGGTCAGTCTGGATGGAATAAAAGAAGATAATGATAAAAGAAGAGTGGATTTCGCTTGCACAGGCACCTATGATATAGTTATTGAAAATTTAAAGCGGATAATTATGACCGATATTGAATGTGGGGTTTTAATAGTCCTTAGTAAATTGAATTTCTCTAATATTGAGAAATTTGTAGATGAAATGGCTGAGATCGGAATTAAGAGTATTACTGCTAATATATTTTGCGGAAAATCCGAGGATGAGCGACTGATAGAGTTGACGGAATTAGAAAAGTTCGAAGCCATAAGAAGAATGGATCTGGCAACTGAGAAATATGCTATTGAGTTTGATGGTGAATGGAAATTTGCTGTGGTGCAAATGATTACAGGTGCTCATTTTTCTTGTCCTGCGGGAATAAGGCAATTGGTTTTTTCCGCAGATGGCGCTATCTATCCTTGTCAACGGTTTGCAGGAACACAAATAAATTTTGGGACATATGAAAAAGATTTTTGGGAAAAACTAATTGACGGCCAATGTGGAAGTTATAATAATTGGACCGCTGATCTTTATAACGGTGTGATGGAGAGAACAGAAGATAAAAAAATAGACCTTACAGGTTGGAGTTGCCCTTTTCTTCCGTTTATAAGAGGAGAATGTATGAGCAAGAATCTCGAACGAGAATTGAATGAATATCTTATAGAATATTATCTCACGCGACCTTTGAATAGAATAATTACGAAATTACCTATGCATTGTTCCAGTCATTAATAGAACATCGCTCGATGATTTCCAAAAAATCAACTGAATTTTATGCAGTTTTTTAATAAGGCGTAAAAGCATTCAGGTGAAAAAATCGGCAAGCATCAAAAAAATCTTTCTAAATACAGAAAATCATTTTTCAGTTTAAATTAATCTTCTCAAGTCCAGTTGAAGATTCCCCAATTTTTATGAGATGCCTTAGTATTTTATTTATCTCATAAAAATTCAAGATAAGTGCAATAAAATGCTTGTGCGGAAACTTTAGCAATACTTCATTCGAAATATGTTCGCCGAAGGGTATAGACGGCTTTTGGCTGCATATTATTCCTTAAAAAGACCATCGACCCAGGAAATTGCAGCTGCAACATTAGGAAAGCCAATGGTACTGGTAAGTAAAATTAAAGCGTGATAAACTTCTTCAAGAGACGCCCCATGTTCCGTCGCTCTGCGAGCATGGCTGTGAACACCTCCTTCAGATCTTATTGCGGCAGCAGCAGCCAATTGGATTAGATGTGAAGTTTTATCGTCTATAGGCCCGGAACCATGAACCGCTTTTTCTAATTGATCTAGCGCCTCACCATACTCTTTAAATCTCTCCCGAATACTTCGATAATGTTTGGGTAATTCATTGATCATCGTCCAACCTCCATATTATTTATATAATTATATGCTAGGGAAAACGATAGTAGAAGTCAACAGAATTCATCAATTGTTCGTATTTTTCAAAATTCACATATGAAGGTGGTTAAAAAGTAAATTACGTACCGATTGAAGCTGGTAGCTTTAATATCGGCATAAAGCCGACTAGCAATAGTCAATTGTCGAACTTCATATCCGTGTTTCCTTCCAGCGCACCTGATAATTCTACGATTTTTTTGATGACTCTTTCATCGCATTCCATCCTTTTGGCAAGAACGGATATTTTTGAAACCGAAACGGGGTCACCTCGGATGATGTCTGCCTTCTTCATGGCAATTTCAGCCGAGGGTTTGGGACTTTCGGCAGGGATGTAAATCGTACATTCCGGGGTGATCTTCTCAAGTATGCGGTTGCTCTCGATTATCAAAAAACGCGCATTGCTGTGCTCGGCGACGATATTTGAAAAACCGGTACCCATGGGGTATAGATAACCGTCGTCGCCTGGTTTACGCGCATGATGGCCGATTTTTATTCGTACTGCTCCGGGCAGCAGTTTACACAGTGCACGTGCAAGCTGCGTCTTCCCAACATTGGAACGTGCGCCTGAAACGACAATAACCTTCATAATTACTTAAAACAACCGAGTTGACAAGCAATTATTTTGATGCCGTACCGGTTGCAGGCCTCACCGATCTCTTTTAAAGAGATATCATGTTCCTGCGACAATTTGAGCGCCTGCGCGCAGGCAAGTGTTTTTTTGCCTTCACGCAACACAGCTGCGTTCAATACCAGTTTCTCGTTTTCATTCATTATTTTATCTCCTGAAGGTTGATGATAGTAAACTCGCACTCCACACGGCGCTTCGCTTGCGCGGAGTGCTCGCCTTCGCGGGCGGGGCATTAACCCCGACCTTGACCAAAGGGGTCTACAACCCCTTTGGAAACCCCGTTCTAGGGGGTTGCATCCCCTTGAACCCCTCTCGCCATTCATCCCCGCTGCAAGCAGCGGGGTATTCTGGCGGGTTTTTATAAATTATGCCCATATTGACATCTAATAGTGTATATGTTATCCGTTTTTGAAGAATGTGTTCAATGATA
>CAYHAB010000115.1:0-3794 GCA_964354505.1 uncultured Thermodesulfobacteriota bacterium | reverse complement strand
ACGGTCGAGGTCGCCGTAGTCCACAACGGCATCATCGAGAACTTCTTGGCACTGCGGCAGGAACTGGAAGCCGAGGGGCGCCGCTTCACCTCAGAGACCGACACCGAGGTGGTGGTGCATCTGGTTGAGAAGTATCTTGAGGACGGTACCGATTTGGAGACAGCGGTGCGCCGGGCCTTGTCCCACGTGCAGGGCGCCAACGCCTTCGTCTTCCTGTGCAGCCGTGAGCCCGACCGTCTTATCGCCGCCCGTCTCGGCAACGCCGGCGGCATCACCGTTGGGCTCGGGGAGGGGGAGATGTTCGTCGCCTCCGACGTCCCGGCCATCCTCGAGCACACCCGCGACATGATCTTTATCGAGGATCGGCAGGTGGCGGTGGTGACGCGGGACGGGACCAGGTTGACCACGCTGGCCGGAAATCTTGTGGAGGCGCAAGTGCACACCATCCCCTGGGACCCCGTGGCAGCTGCCAAGGAACCGTACCGCCACTTTATGCAGAAGGAGATCTACGAGCAGGGCCGCTCCGTGACCGATACCATCCGGGGCCGGGCCGACTTTGAGACCGGGCAGGTGCGCCTGGAGCACCTAATCCTGAGTCCGAAAGAAGCGCAGGCCGTAGAGAAGGTGATCATCGTTGCGTGCGGCACCTCGGCCTACGCCGGGCTCGTGGGTAAGTTCATCATTGAAACATTAGCCCGGGTGCCGGTGGAGGTGGACTACGGCTCCGAGTTCCGCTACCGCGACCCCATCGTCAACGGAAATACGACCGTGCTCGCCATCACCCAGAGCGGAGAGACGGTGGACACCCTGGCGGCGATGGAGGAAGCACGGACCAAGGGCGCGCGGGTGTGGGCCATCGTCAACGTCATCGGTAGCCAGGCGATGCGCATCTCCGACGGCGTCATCCTCATGCACGCCGGTCCCGAGATCGGCGTGGCCTCGACCAAGGCGTTTACCGCCAGCCTCGTGGATATCTACCTGCTGGGCTGCTACCTCGGTGAGCTGCGCGGCATCCTGGCCGGCGCGCGGCTGAGGGAGGCGGTGGAGCACCTGGCACTGCTCCCCGACCTGGTGGGCCGCGTGCTGGAGTACGGCAATGAGTACGACATGCTGGCCAACCGGTTCCACGATCGGGAGCACTTCCTGTACCTGGGGCGGGGCATCAACTACCCCATAGCCCTGGAGGGCGCCCTCAAACTAAAGGAGATCTCCTACATCCACGCCGAGGGCTACCCGGCCGGGGAGATGAAGCACGGCCCCATTGCCCTGATTGACGAGACGATGCCCGTCGTCGCCATTGCGGTGCGCGACCACGTGTACGACAAGATGGTCAGCCAGATTGAGCAGGTCAAGGCGCGGGGCGGCACCGTCATCGCACTGGCCACAGAGGGGGATGCAGAGATCGCCGCTAAAGCTGACCGCGTGCTCTATGTCCCACTGGTGACGCCGCTGCTCTCGCCGGTAATCAACGTCGTCCCGCTGCAACTGCTGGCCTATCACCTGGCGGTTCGACGGGGCTGCGACGTAGACCAGCCTCGAAACCTCGCCAAGAGCGTTACCGTAGAGTAACAGGTCCAGCGAGTATTGCGTCTTACAAATCGTTTAATGAATGATAAGGTTGATCTTTTACCATAAAGATGGTCTCTGCATATTTCTGTGAGACTTTAAAACCGTTGTCCCTCATTCCATCCCTCTACCCGTTGGGGAGAGGGGAAAGGTGAGGGGGCTGTTTATAAAGTTTTTCTGCGAGAGACTAGAAAATAGATATCATCAATGACTGATCCAAGCGCCGGAAAAGATCTGCTGCACGCCCTCAACCCACCCCAGCAAGAGGCGGTTGCCTCCAGGGAGAGGATCCTTTTAGTCTTTGCCGGGGCAGGGAGCGGCAAGACGCGGGTATTGACCTATCGCATTGCCTACCTCATCCTTTCGGGGCAGGTCGCTCCGGAAGAGGTCCTGGCAGTCACCTTCACCAACAAGGCCGCCGGAGAAATGAAGGAGCGGGTCAGCACCCTGCTGGGGCCGCAGGGGGATCGGGTGTGGGTAAGCACCTTTCATTCGACCTGTCTGCGCATCCTGCGCGCCAACATCAAACATCTGGGGCGCTCGGCGGACTTTGTCATCTACGACGACGATGACCAGCAGCGGCTCATGGAGGGGCTGCTCAAGGCCGCGGGCGTGGGGTTGCACGCCTATCCCCCCAGAACCATCCTCAAGGAGGTCGAGCGGGCCAAGAACCGGGGAATCAGCCCGCAGGAATACCAACCTCAAGACTTCAACCCCTATCAGAAAAAGGCGGCGCACTTCTACCCCCTCTACCAGGAGGCCCTGGAGGCGGCTAATGCCCTTGACTTCGGCGACCTCCTCTTTTTCACCCACCTCCTGTTTCAGCGCGAGCCTAAGGTGCGGAATTATTACCAAAGAAGGTTTCGCCACATCCTGGTGGATGAATATCAGGACACCAACTACATCCAGCACCTCCTCATCAAAGACCTCCTCGGGCCTGACGCCTCCCTCTGTGTCGTGGGGGACGACGACCAGTCCATCTACCGCTGGCGGGGGGCGGAGCCGGCCAATATCCTGAGCTTTGAGAAGGACTTCCCCGAAGCCAGGGTGATCAAGCTCGAGCAGAACTACCGCTCCACCCAGCTGATCCTCGATGGGGCAAACGCCGTGGTCTGCCGAAACCGCGGGCGGAAGGACAAGCGGCTCTGGACGGCCAACGAAGGGGGTGATCCCATCACCCTCTGCCTGGCCGAGAATGAGGAAGAAGAGGCCGATTGGGTGGCGCGGCGCATCGCCGAGGAGACGCACGGGCAGTACGGCAGGTGTGCGGTCTTTTATCGGATAAACGCCCAATCCCGGGCCATTGAAGAAGCCCTCATGCGCTGGGGGATCCCCTATACCGTGGTGGGGGGAATTCGGTTTTATCAGCGCAGGGAGATCAAGGACCTCGTGGCCTATCTCCGCGTTATCGTAAATCCCGGCGACGAGGTGAGCCTCAGGCGGATTATAAACTTTCCCCCCCGGGGGATCGGTGGCAAGACCCTGGCGCAAATCGAGGAGGTAGCCCGGCACAAGGGCTGCACCCTGTACCAGGCCCTGCACGAGGCCGCAGAGATGGAGGGTATCTCCCCCGCCGTCCGGAAAAAGGCGAAAGATGTCTTTGCTCTTTTTGAGGAGTTGCGGGGAAAGATCAGTACCCTTTCCCTTGCCGAGTTGGTCACCCTGATCGTTGTGCGGGCAAAGTATATAGAATACCTCACGGATCAGGGGCCGGAGGGACAAACGCGCGTGGAGAACGTCAAGGAACTCATCGGCGGGCTCACGGGATCGGGGATCGAAGGGGTGAAGGAATTCCTCGACCACGTGGCCTTGATCACCGACCTCGACGAATATGAGGAAGGGGCCCAACGGGTCAGCCTCATGACCCTGCACAGCGCCAAGGGCTTGGAGTTCCCGATCGTCTTCATGGTGGGGCTTGAGGAGGGCCTGCTCCCCTATTACCTCCGCCTGGACAATGCCGAGGAGCTGGAGGAGGAGCGCCGTCTCTGCTACGTGGGGATGACCCGGGCCCGGGAGCGGCTCTACATGACCAGTGCCATCACTCGGCACCTTTTCGGGACGGGTCAGCGCCGGATCCCCTCGCGCTTTCTCAGGGACATCCCCCAGGAGATTATTCAATTCGATGGAAGGCCCACCCCGCTCGTGCCCTCCTCATGGGCATGGGAGGAGGGACTGTTTTCAGGGGAGAAATTTATTGAGTATGACTAGCTTATTCGAGGATGAAGAAT
>CAYHAB010000114.1:0-5081 GCA_964354505.1 uncultured Thermodesulfobacteriota bacterium | reverse complement strand
TCCCCTTCGGAGTTCCGGCCTTTCTTTTGCAGAAAGGTAATAGGGTCGTGGAGAATCTTTTTAACGATGGCCTCTGAGAGGGCCTCCATGGCCCTCCTTTCCTTTTCTGAGAGTTGAGAATGGGCAGAGAAGGTCTTCTCCAGTTCTTTTTTACGCATTTTTTCCATCTTTTCTTGCAACGAGACGATAGTCGGCACTACCTCCAGGGACTGATACCAGCGACAGAACTTCAAAACTTCGGTTTCGACAATCGCTTCTGCCCTGCGGGCCTCTTGCCGGCGATCTTTGATGTTTGCCTCCGCCACTTCCTGCAGGTCATCGATATTGTAGAGGTAGACGTTATCGATGGTATTTACCTGTGGATCGATATCTCTCGGCACGGCGATGTCGATGAAAAAGAGGGGGCTATGCTTTCGCTTTCTAATTATTTCGGAGACCTCTTCCCTTTTCACGACAAAGTCCGGCGAACCAGTGGAACTGATGACAATATCAACCCGCAAAAGGGCATTGGGGAGTTCTGAGAAAGGAATGGCCTCTCCGTGGAATTGCTCCGCCAATTCAATGGCTCGCTTCCATGTTCGGTTGGTCACCAGGACCCTTTTTACGCCCCCGCGGACCAGGTGTTGCGCGGCCAGCTCACATATTTCCCCCGCCCCGACGATCAAGACCTCTCTCCCCTCCAGATGGGCGAAGATTCGCTTTGCTAACTCCACAGCGACAAAGCTCACCGAAACTGCCCGGTTCCCGATGCTGGTTTCGGTCCGCACCCTCTTGGCCACGGAAAAGGCCCGATGGAACAGCTTGCTCAACAAGGTGCCGGCGGTCCTGGTTGTGCTGGCCGTCCGATAGGCCCCCTTGATTTGGCCTAAGATCTGAGGCTCCCCCACCACCATGGAGTCGAGGCTGGAGGCCACCCGGAAGACGTGTCTCACCAGCTCCTCCCCCTGAAGGACGTAGAGGCTATCCTCGAACTCTGATAGGGGAAAGTGATGTTGATGGGCGAGGAAGCCCTTAATCTCCTCTATCCCCTTCTCTGGATCTCTCGTAGCCGCGCATATCTCCACGCGGTTACAGGTGGAGAGGATGAACCCTTCGGTAAGGCTGGGGAGGCCTTGAAGCGTCTTCAGATATCGATCCAGGTCTTCCTCCGGAAAGGAGATCCGCTCTCTGATCTCCACCGGGGCCGTGCGGTGATTGAGTCCGACGAGAATAACCGCCCTCATGGATCACCTGAACCATTCGGAATAGGTATGGAGCCCTTGCATCAGAAGGTTGACCCCCAAAAAAGTGAACAGCACCCCCCCGAATCCCACGATGCTCATGATGGCCGCCTTTTTCCCCCGCCATCCCACCATCAGCCGCTGGTGCAGGAGGGCAGCGTAGAGCAGCCAGGTGATCAGAGACCAGGTCTCCTTGGGGTCCCAACTCCAGTACGACCCCCAGGCGTACTCTGCCCATACCGCGCCGGTGACGATCCCTATGGTGAGCAGGGGGAAACCGATGGTCAAGGCCCGATAATTGATCTCATCGAGGATCGCCAGAGAGGGGAGTCGTCCTGAAAGAGCCCCGACGCGCTTGGATTTGACAAGTCTCTCCTGGACGAGATAGATCCCCCCGGCTAAGAAGGCGAGGGCGAAAATGGCGTCTCCCAGGAAGGCGGAGGTGACGTGGATGGGGAGCCACCAACTCCTGAGGGCAGGAGGGAGAGGGAGGATCTCATTCGGGAGCGCCGCGGCCCAGATGATCAACAGCAGGGCAAGGGGTGAAACGAAGGCCCCCATGACCTCAACCTTATATTGGCAGCGCAACAGCAAGAAGAAGCCCACAACCATCCAGGCAAAGAAAGAGAGGGATTCATGGAGGTTGATCACAGGGGTATGACCTGCCTCGATATATCTCAGCACCAGGGTAAGACAATGGGAGAGAAACCCCACGCCCATAAGAAGCCTTCCTGACCAGGCAGCCCGCTCGTGGGTGGATACGAGATAGATAAGATAGGCGATGGCGCCGCCGAGGTAGAAAAACAGGGTGACCTGAAAAAAGAAGTGAGTATTTATCACGTCATCCCTTTTTTATTTATCTTCCTTTTATTTTTCTCATTGATTGATGGAAGATTACCTTAATTATCTTATCATAGGATTGTCCGAAATGGCTACCAGTTCTTAGTGAGCCGGTGGAAGCCCCAATTCATGGGGAGGTAAAAGAGGGGGTGGATGCGAGGGGGCTTGATGATCCTGTGGAAGATGGATCTGAGGGAAAAGATTTCTTTCCAGATTCTCCGCGCACCTCTCTCCAATTCTTCTGCGCTCATCAGGAGGGGTTTATAGACGGTGTTCAGGGAGTCATATTTCTCCCACTCCCTGTGTAGGATCCTCCCCGCTCCTTCCAGCCGCTCAAAGGACTCCGTGCCGGGATAGGGGGTCATGATAAAGGCCAGGGCCCAATCCAGTTGATTCTCGAAAATGAAGTCTATAGTCCTCTGGAATACCCCTGGGTCGTCGTCATCAAGACCCACGATAAAGGTCCCCATGATCCCCAGCCCATACCCGTGGATCTTTCTGATTGCTTCAGTATATTGAGAGGGCTTGTTAAACCCCTTCTTCATGCGCTTCAGGTTTATGGGGGAGAGGGATTCGAAGCCGATATTGACGGCGATGCAACCGCTGTCGGCAAAGAGTTTTAGGAGTTTATCGTCGTCGGCGATAGAGAATGGGGCATGCCCCCACCACAGGAGGTCATAGCCCTTTATCAGAGAGAGTAGCTCGATGGTGAATTCTCTGTCTGAGACCACATTGTTATCGATGATGTACAGGAGTCTTCGCTTTAAAAAGTAAGGGAGGTCTTTGCTTATTGCGGAGAGGGGCTTCTTGGCCCACGGGGGCATGACCGGCCCCGGTCCGAACATTGTCTCAAGCTCCCTGGCGATCTCCGTGAGGGGGCGGGTTCGGTAGCGGTTGCCGAAGAACCGGGATACCTGGCAAAAGTCGCACCGGTGGGGACAGCCGCGGGTTGTCTCCAGGAGTTTCAGGGGGAGATAGAGACGGTGATCCAAGAGTTCTCCCCTGGGGGGGGGGATGGCGTCCCCCCCTACCCATCCATGGGCTCGGTATATCTTTTGTAATCTTCCGTGGCGGAGGTCATCCAGAAGCTGGGGCCACGTGGCCTCGGCCTCACCGATCACCACTGCATCCACATGTCCCAGGGCCTCTTCGGGGAGCACGCTGGCATGCACGCCCCCCATCACCACCGGCACCCCCCTCCTGCGGAATTCCTCCGCGATCTGGTAGGCCCGGGGGGCCACCGGCGTTTGGGCCGTTACCCCCACGAGGTCGACCTGCTCATCGAAGTTTATCTTTTCGTAGGCCTCGTCGACAATACGCACCCCTATCTCCGGCGGCGTTAACGCGGCCACACAGGGAAGATTCAGGAAGCCGAGGCGGAAGAGGAAGGCTTCTTCTTTCTTCCTCTCCCGCTCCGGTGATATCAGTAGGATCTTCATAAAGCGCATAATCTCCAAAAAGTTTTGAGTTTTATTATATCGTGGGAAAGCGGGGGAATTCAATGAGAAAAGGGATTATGTGAGAAGCCGCTCAAAGGGCTTTCAAACACTTTTTGAACGCCCCATACAAGCCATTCGCAACCTATTTTTAGTCTGTTTCTTTGTTGTTCTTTGGTGGGAACTCGAAGAGAAGGGATTTTTATTGAAACCGCACGGCTGCTCCCATATGGGGCCTGTTATTTTTGTTTCACCTTCAGGGTCGAGATATTCACTTCGTTGCCCTTTTTAATGGTGGAGGAATACCACTGGGTTGTTTCCATTGAGTATATAATTTTGCCAGTCCCTGAAACCGTAAGTTGTTTCCCGCTCACACTGGTCACGGAAAAAGTGTATCCTTGTCCAGGGCTGATCGATAGGCGATTTCCTTGTGGTGTGTAGATGATGCCGTTTATGGCATTTTTCCACTCATTAGGGTCAAGTCCAATATCTGTATATTTGGTCTTTGTACCTGTTCGTGGGTACTTCCCATTTTCTTTATAGAATTTTTCTATTAAGCCTATCATGCCTTTGCTTATTTCCTCAAAGCTAGATCCCAGGCTCGTGAGGGGTTTTGGCGTAGGTACCGGTGTAGGTACAGGGGTTGGTACAGGTATGGGTTCAGGTGCAGGCACGGGCGTAGGTTCCGGGGTAGGCACTGGTGTAGGTTCCGATATGAGTTTTGGCACATAATGTAGTGAACACGCCACGACAGGATATTGGGAACCAACATTTTTCGCGGGGATCAATACGTACTCCCCGCCTAATGGGCAATTGAACCCATTACGCAGGTATCCCCCATCGATCAATTGCTGAAGGCTGGTAAGCTCGGTATCAGGATGGGTTTGGTAATATTGGATGATGATATTCTGCGCTTCACCCCGGTCTACATGGCATTGTGTTGCGCGCGCCCGCTGCATGTAATTCAGATACCCAGGGGTAGCAATGGAGGCCAAAACACCGACCATGGTGATGACCAACATGAGCTCTATGAGGGTGAATCCCTTGCTGCTTTTTATGTATCGTCTCATTTGCTGATCTCAGGCACAGGACGCCTCTTGCTTACCCGCATTTCCTTGAATCCATGCAGCGCCGGATCGGGACAGCGTACCCAGACATCCGCACCGACGCCCCTTATTTCATACGCCTTCTTGCTGAGCGGGCAGACCATATCTTTTTCAGGCGCCTTTCCCTCTTGGAGTAGTTTGGAGATGTGCCAGAGGTTTTTAAGACACTGGTCGGCCTGGGCGTCGGTAGCATACGTGCCTTGTCTGAGGGGCCTATTTCCTTTAACGGCGGAAATTAACCGAGGGGTCTGAAACGCAATTATGGCAAGGCCGGCCAGGATGATGATCAATTGTGATACCAACCACACCTTGCTCCTCTTTTCCGGTTTTATCGGCAGTCTTTCCGGCGCTTCAGGGACATACTCTTCTGCCCGTTCGATCATGCACCTGCTGCAGTATTCAGCGCCTTTTTCATCCGCGCTGAGCCTTTTCCCGCACCCCTTGCACACGGCTTTTATCTTTGGGCTATCAGTCATGCT
>CAYHAB010000113.1:0-3114 GCA_964354505.1 uncultured Thermodesulfobacteriota bacterium | reverse complement strand
CCCTACCCTCCCTTGCCGTGGTATCGTTTTTATAATGATGCAGGAAATCGCATAAAGAATCATTACCAAAATAAAACACGAGGAGAGATACATGAAACACCTCAGATGGCAGATCCTATTAGCCTCGTTGCTCATCTTTCTGTCTGCGATCTTTTACCTTATTCACTATGCGATCTTCAAGGACGCCCACCATATCTTCTTGTACTTGGTCGGTGACATTGCCTTTGTCCCTATCGAGGTCTTGCTGGTGACCGTGATAATCCATCAGGTCTTGAGTGCCCGGGAAAAAAGCGCCCGAATGCAGAAGCTGAATATGGTCATAGGGGCATTTTTCAGCGAAGTTGGGACCACGCTGCTCATCTATTTTTCCGACTGGGATCCAAAACTGGACAACATTAGAAAGAACCTCGTGGTAACCAACGATTGGTCTCAAAAAGAGTTTTCAGATGTAAGCAAACGCCTTAAGACATACGATTATGCAGTTGACATTCAAAAAGCTGACCTCAACGGTCTGCGCATGTTACTGGGGGAAAAACTCGACTTTTTGCTCCGGCTCTTGGAGAACCCAACACTGCTGGAGCACGAGTCATTTACGGATCTCCTGTGGGCTGTTTTTCACCTCGCCGAGGAATTAGCGTCCAGAGACGATTTTGCTAACCTGCCGCAGAATGATTATGCGCATCTTGCCGGTGATATCAAGAGGATATACGTCTTACTGGTTCATCAATGGCTGAATTACATGGAACACTTAAAAGATAACTTCCCTTATCTCTTTTCCCTTGCCATGAGAACGAACCCATTCGATCAGGAGGCATCACCAATAGTGCAGTAAACTACTATCGCCCCAAGGTGGCCGCATTATTCCGCCAAGGGCCGGATTTGAGGAGACAAACAGAACTAAAGGCGGTGGTTTTTCTCCTATTACCTCAATGGAACGAAAAAATGCAAGCACAAGCAAAGGAGAATTATGAAAAGCAAGATAGCGGAGGCCCTGAGATTACAGTATCATCCTGTTGCCCTCGTGTGGACCGATGAAAAACCCCAGGGTGCCTTTCAGCTGAAGGAGGGGAAATGGGGCTGTGTGATGTGGATGCTCGCCAGTGCCGCCAGGGGAAAGACGGTAGTCTTTGACAGAACTACCTTCGGTTGTTGGGGTGGTGGTGTCGGTTTGGGATTCGGAAACACGTATGTAAACTTCCCCGGGGGATTGGAGTGCTTCTATCACTTTCTCTCGTCAGGGAATGAAGGATGGGAAAGGGGACGGCGCATAGGTAAAAAGCTCGGCGGATTTTTCCGTGGTGGCCTTTTAGACGATTTTGCCCATGGTGAGCGATATATCAAATCTCCTGAATTAGTGAAGAATTTTATCGAATCGATGCCCATCACCAATATCCCCGCTCAATACGTCGTCTTCAAACCCCTTAAAGATGTAGAGGTAAAGAAAGAAGTCCCTGTCGTGGTCATATTCTTGGTCAACCCTGATCAGCTCTCCGCTTTGGTCGTTTTGGCAAACTACGCGAGAGAAGGAAACGAGCACGTCATCGTCCCTTTTGCCGCCGGATGCCAGACCATCGGGATCTTTGCCTACCGGGAGGCGCAGTCCGAGAGGCAGCGCGCCATCATCGGTCTTACGGATCTATCGGCGAGAAAATACGTGAGAAAACTCGGTTCAGATCTGATGACCTTTGCCGTCCCCTTTAAGATGTTTCAGGAGATGGATGATAATGTGGAAGGGAGTTTCCTGCAGAGGGAGACCTGGAAGACACTGCTGGAGCAAGACAATGGATGAGATACCATAACCACGTCACTATACCTCTGGACACCACCGATTGTTCACATGATGGTTCAGAAAGATCACCTCTGTTCCTGCCAGTGAAAATATTTTATTCCGTCACACAGCTACATAAGACACACCTGTCCGCATTGATAAACAGGTCATCTTCTGCTTTCCCATCCTTGCTTGACATACTAAAAAAAAGTATGCTATTTTTAATATAGTGAGGCAGCGGCGTATATAAGAAACATGATCGAACCTTCAATAAAATATAAGGAGGGATAGCATGAACAGGTCGTTTTTGATTGCTTCAAAACGCCGCGGAGTTAAAAATCTCATCCTGCGCTCCGCAGGGTTTATGCTGTTGACTGCGGTCATCCTCGCTTTCGCCGGCTGTTATGAAACCGATGTGGAGGTGATCAATGCCTCCTCGGCAGTGGCAGTATATGGTGCGCCGGGAAATTATACGTTCGAAACGGGCGGGTCATTAACTATCTCGGCCGTGCCGGATAGCAATGACTACCGCTTCCGAGAAGTTAGCAAAGAAAACAAGGTCTCGACAGGCTATCTGAGAATTGTCCCCTTGCGGGGTGATATCTATATCGTCCAGGCCAAGTATGACAATGAATCCGTTTACTATCTAGCATTCTATCAATTTACCAGCGACCGCCGTTTTAAGCCTATGGATGTCATGGCAGAAGAAAAAAAGATCGATCAGCTTGCACGGCAGTATGGGGTAACGATTGATTGGGATACGTTTGATTTCGTACCCTACTTGAAAGGTAATAGTAGCAATATTTTGTCCTTTCTCCGCGCGCATACAAGTTTGCCTCTTGCGCCGGCTAAATGATGGACCGAGACAGCCAAGCAATAAAAATCTTCATCTCAAAAATAAGAGGCAAATTCGAACTCAGAGTACATCCCTATTTAATATCGTAATGTTCTTAACTATTGTCATGGCATGCGTGGTATTGTAATAATCCTTTTGTTAAAACGAATTTTTTTAAATTACAATAAAGAAAGGATTAAAAATGAAAAAATTGTTTTTGGTGTTGTCACTAATGATTATTTTTCCCCTGTCCCTAGCGATGGGAGTAGAAGTCAGAGGCGTCCACCTCCCCGATTCCTTAACGATAAATAATACGAAGCTGCAGTTGAACGGAGCCGGCCTGAGAACAAAGGTTATTGTAAAGGTCTATGCTGGCGGACTATATCTGCTTAAAAAAGAGACAGATCCAGAAAAGATTATCTCAGCGGATGAACCTATGGTGATCCGGATGCACTTCATCCATAGCAACGTGTCCAGGGAAAATCTTGTCAATGCATGGAACGAAGGATTC
>CAYHAB010000112.1:0-9916 GCA_964354505.1 uncultured Thermodesulfobacteriota bacterium | reverse complement strand
GTGAGGGAGGATGTGATCCGGTTGGCCCGTATGGAGGGCCTGGAGGCCCATGCCCGGGCCGTGGAGGTGAGGGGAAGGGAAAAGGAGGATGAACGCGATGGCACGTAAGGCCAAGGTTGAGCGCAAGACCAAAGAGACTACTATCTCCCTCTCCATCAACCTGGATGGCACGGGGAGCTCGGAGATCTCCACCGAGATACCCTTTTTCGACCACATGCTCTCCCTCATGGCTATGCACGGGCTGCTCGATTTGGCCCTGCAGGCCAAGGGTGATCTGGAGGTTGACTTTCATCACACGGTGGAGGATGTTGGCATTGCCCTGGGAGAGGGGATCAAGCAGGCCCTGGGGAATGGGGTGGGGATCAGGCGGTTCGGCGACGCCCAGGTCCCCATGGATGAGGCCCTGAGCCAGGTCGTCCTGGACATCTCCGGCCGCCCCTATCTCGGCTATCGGGTCAAGGCCAGGGGGAAGGTCAAGGACTTCAGCCTGGAGCTGGTGGAATCCTTCTTCAAGGCCTTGACAGACCACGCCGGCATCACCCTGCACATCGACCTCCTCTACGGCAAGAACCTCCACCACATTGCGGAGGCGATCTTCAAGGGATTCGGCAGGGCCCTGGACGAGGCCACCCGCCTGGATGAGAGGAGGACTGGGGTTCCGTCTACCAAGGGAAGTCTGTAACAAGCCTGTGAGGATTCGAGGGTTTTTGGGGCCCGGTATGATAGGGTAGGTCATGGAGACGTCTATAGCCAAAAGGCAAGAATTGGGTTACCATGACTGCTATGGATAGGGGAGTACGGGAAAAGGATCGAGGGAGGCCGTTAAACACGTTTTCACGTGGGCCCTTGAATCCTCGAACCCTGTGCTCAACGTTGTTGAGAAAAAGCTTATAGACTGTAGTGTGAGAGGTGCCAATGAATTGTCAGATGCAAAAGAGCAGGGGCAAAGCCGTGGGGGTCATCTTCCGCCTCATCATATTTCTCCTCCCCGCCTTGTGCCATCCCCAAGAGCAGGGGAGGGGGGAGCGAGTTGTGCCACTCCAGAAGGTGGCGGTCCTCCCCTTTCTGATTGTCAAGCCCGATCCCCCGGATCAGCGGGTGGTCAAGGGGTTGTGGGGGAATTTTTTCTTCCGGACCGGAGAACTCCCGTCACGGGCGGGGTCTGAGGTGACGGCCATCCTGCACCGCCAGCTCAACCGCCTGGGCAGGTGCGAGGTGATCCCCCTGGATTACGCGATGGCCGCTGCCGAGGGGGTGGATCCCGCTGCCTTCAGGAAGGACCCGCTCGGGGTGGCGGCGCAGATCGGGCGTGAGCTCGGCCTCGATGCGGTGGTAATCGGGGGGGTCTACCGCTTTGAGCAGCGTCAGGGGAGCGCCCTCGGGGTCCAGAGCCCTGCCTCAGCGGCCTTTGACGCCCACCTGGTCAAGGTCGCGGACAAAAAGGTACTCTGGAGCGGCAGATTTGACGAGACCCAACACTCCCTGAGCGAAAACGCCCTGAAGATCACCTCCTTTCTCAAAGGGGGCGCCCAGTGGGTGACGGTGGAACGGTGGGTAGAAATCGGCGTTGAATCAAAGCTCCGCGACTTCCCGACACTCGTCCGTTAGCATCCTTGTCATGCTCGTGATCCCGGCCATAGACCTCAAGGGGGGGCGGTGCGTGCGCCTGCGCCAGGGGAGGATGGAGGAGGAGACGGTCTACTCCCCTGCGCCGGGGAAGGTCGCAGCGCAGTGGAAGGAGGCAGGGGCCGAGTGGATCCACGTGGTTGATCTCGATGGGGCCGTATCCGGCACCCCGGTAAACAGCGAGGCAGTCACGGAGATCAGGAAGGCGGTGGACATCCCGCTCCAGCTGGGAGGTGGGATCAGGGACGTGGAGGCCATCGCTGGGTGGCTCTCCCTGGGGATCGATCGGGTCATCTTGGGCACCGTTGCCGCTCAAGACCCCTCCGTGATAAAAGAGGCGTGCCGACGCTACCCCGGGCGGATTGCCGTGGGGATCGACTCCAAGGAGGGAGAGGTCATGGTAGGGGGGTGGCGTGCAGGGACCTCCCGTAAGGCAGTCGATGTCGCCAAAGAGATGGAGGGCCATGGGGTGGCGCTTATCATCACCACCGACATCAGCAGGGATGGTGTGGGCGGCGGGATCAACCTGGTTCAGGCAAAGGAGGTGGCCCAGGCAGTCAAGACCCCCATCATCGTCTCCGGCGGGGTGGCCACCATAGACGATATCAGGGCGGTGATGGACCTGGCGCCGTATGGGGTTATCGGGGTCATTACAGGGCGGGCCCTGTACGAGGGGACACTGGACCTGGCCGAGGCCATCCGGGTCGCAGGGAGGGGGTGAGGCAATGTTGGCTAAGCGGATCATTCCGTGCCTCGATGTCAAGGACGGCAGGGTCGTCAAGGGGATCAACTTCGTGAACCTGCGCGATGCGGGTGATCCGGTCGAAAACGCCAAGGCCTACGACCAGCAGGGGGCCGATGAACTGACATTCCTCGACATCACCGCCTCGCATGAGCGGCGGCCGATCATCCTCGATGTGGTGCGGCGCACCGCCGAGGAGGTCTTCATGCCCCTCACCGTGGGGGGCGGGGTGCGGGCATTGGATGACATCCGCGACCTCTTGAAGGCCGGGGCGGACAAGGTGAGCATCAACACCGCGGCGGTGGCGGAGCCCGAGATCGTCCGGCAGGCCGCCGAGCGCTTCGGCAGCCAGTGCATCGTGGTGGCCATCGACGCCAAGAGAAAAAACGGCGGCTGGGAGGTCTACACCCATGGCGGGAGGGCCCCCATGGGGATCGATGCCCTCGCATGGGCCCAGCACATGGAAGAATACGGGGCCGGGGAGATCCTCTTAACCAGCATGGACCGCGACGGCACCCGGCTCGGGTATGACCTGGAGCTCACCCGCGCGGTGGTCGATAGCGTGCGGGTGCCGGTAATCGCCTCCGGGGGTGTCGGGACCTTGGAGCACCTCTACGAGGGTCTTACAATAGGCGGGGCAAGCGCGGTGCTGGCCGCCTCTATCTTTCACTACCGGGAGTATGCCATCAGCGAGGTGAAGGCGTGGCTGATGGAGCACGGGGTGAGGGTAAGGCCCTAGATGAGGCGAATCGTCATCCTGCTCGCGACATGGTTGGGTGTGGGGTTTTCTCCCATAGCACCGGGGACAGCCGGGACCCTGGCAGCCATCCCCCTCTTTCTCCTCCTTTCCCTCCTCCCGCTTTATGGTTATCTCGCCTGCGTGCTGGGCATCTTTTTCCTTGCCTCCTGGGCGGCAGGCAAGGCGGAGCATATCTTTCACGAGGAGGACAGCCGGCGAATCGTCATCGACGAGGCAGTAGGGTTTTTCGTGACCATGACGGCCTTGCCTGCTCAAGGGCCTTATATCCTCGTTGGATTTTTGCTCTTCCGCGCCTTTGATATCATCAAGCCTCCGCCTATCCGCCTTATAGAACGAAAGGTAAAAGGGGGATGGGGGGTGGTGCTCGACGACGTCCTGGCCGGTGTCTACGCCCATATCTCCCTGCGCATCCTTGCAATCTTTCTCCCCTTAGCTTCATAATGGTGGAGGGCACGAGGTGAAAGAGAAAAGCAATGTAGGTAACAACGCCCCCAAAGTTCCCTCTTTTGAGGCACTGGCCATTGCGGGTATGGTAATCGTCGATATCATCATGGTGCTCTAATGAATCCGGGAACAGGAAAGAGAAAAGCAATACAGTTAACAACGCCCCTAAGGCACAGGCCCATTGAGAGGGGATATCTTTTTTTGCCTTCCCGCCTTTTTCTCCATCTCCACCCCAAAATTCAACCTCGTAAGCATCTTTCTACCTTCCAGTTTTCCACATCCAGATATCTTGACAAAAACGGATGGGATTACTATTTTTAGGATGCCACAAGAAAGTCTTACAAAGATGCTTCCGCTTACCGAACGTGATAAGAATATCCTCAGGATAGTCGTCAAGGACTATATCAATACCGGTGAACCCGTGGGTTCGCGCACGGTGGCCAAGGAGTCCGATCTCAACCTGAGCCCCGCATCCATCCGCAATGTGATGGCCGATTTGGAGGACATGGGCCTGCTCCATCAGCCCCATACGTCGGCAGGCAGGATCCCCACGGAGATGGGGCTTCGCTTTTATGTCGATACGATGCTCGATCGGCAGGAGCTCTCCTTCCCTGAGCAAGAGGAGATCAAGGGCACCTATGAGGCCTGCCGGGCGGATATGTCGCAACTCATGCGGGGAACCTGCCGGATCCTCTCCGCTTTTTCCCACTATACGGGCATTGTAATGGCCCCTCCCCTGCAAGAGACCATCTTCAAGCAGATCGAGTTCATCAGGATCAAGAAAAACCAGGTCCTCGTCATCTTTGTGACAACCTCGGGCCTTGTCCAGAACCGCGCGGTGGAGATGGAGGAGGACCTCAGCCAGGACGAGCTCAATAAGATCACCTACTACCTCAACGACCTGTTGACAGGCCTTACCCTCCGCGAGGTGCGGGAGCGTATTGTGGAAGAGATGCTGCGGGAGAAGATGGCCTACGACGAGCTGCTGCAGAAGACCTTGCAGTTGGGGGGGGAGACCCTAGAGGAGCAGGAGGAGCGGGACCTGTACATCGAGGGGAGGACGAACATCCTCAATGAGCCGGCGTTTGCGGACGTGGAACGGATGAAGGATCTCTTCAAGGCCTTTGAGGAGAAGAGCCTCCTGGTCAAGCTCTTGGACCGCAGCATGAAGGCCCAGGGGGTGCAGATCCTCTTCGGCTCGGAATGCGGGGTGGCGGGCATCGAGGGGTGCAGCATCATTACCTCCACCTATGGTCATCCCGGCCGGTTTCTGGGTATCCTCGGGGTCATTGGCCCCAAGCGCATGAACTACTCCCGGATAATTCCGGTGGTGGACTATACTGCCAAACTCCTCACCGATATCTTGAAATCCGAGTGGGGCACTCCTTTGTAACAATTTAAACACGTAAAAGGGGGTCTGCCGATGATGGAGGAAAAAAAGGGTGAGGGACAGGTTTCTGCTGAGCACACGGAGCACGAAGGAAAGGACAAGAAGAAACGCAGCAGTAAGGAATGCATAGCGGAACTGGAAGCCGCCGTGAACAAGGCCCAGGAGGAGGCTAAGGAAAACTATGACCGCCTCCTGCGGACCACCGCCGACTTTGAAAACTACAAGAAGCGAGTGGCCAAGGAGAAGTCCGATCTGATCCGGTACGGCAACGAGGAGCTGATCAAAGAGCTGCTCCCCGTAATAGACAACCTCGAGCGCGCCTTGGGGCACGCCTTAGGGGAAGGGGAGTCAGAGGGGATCAAGGGCGGGGTGGAGATGACCCTGCAGCAGTTTCTCCAAATACTCCAGCGGTTCGGGGCCGCCCCCATCTCCGCTCAAGGAGAGCGCTTTGATCCCACGAGACACGAAGCGGTCATGGAACAGGCCACCGGGGATTACGACCCCGGACATGTGGTCTCGGAGCTGGAAAAGGGGTACCTGCTCAACGACCGGCTCGTGCGTCCGGCTAAAGTGGTGGTGGCCAAGGCCCCAGCAGATGCAGAAAATGACAAGGGATAAGGAGGAGGCATAGATGTCGCGGGTTGTGGGAATCGATCTCGGAACGACCAACTCAGTGGTAGCGGTAATGGAAGGAGGGGAGCCGAAGGTCCTCATCAACGCTGAGGGGAGCAGAATCACCCCTTCGGTGGTGGCCTTCACCGACAAGGGGGAGCGGCTGGTCGGGCAGATCGCCCGCCGCCAGGCCATCACCAATCCCGAGAACACCATCTATGCCGTGAAAAGGCTCATCGGCAGACGGTTTTCTGATCGCGAGGTGCAGCAGGACGTCAAGATCTGCTCGTATAAAATAGTTGATGCGAACAACGGCGATGCCTGGGTCCACGCCCAGGGCAAGGACTACAGCACCCAGGAGATCTCGGCCATGATCTTGCAAAAGATGAAGCAGACGGCCGAGGATTATCTGGGAGAGAAGGTGACGGAGGCGGTCATCACCGTACCCGCCTATTTCAACGACAGCCAGCGCCAGGCCACCAAGGATGCAGGCAGGGTCGCCGGGCTCGAAGTCCTCAGAATCATCAACGAGCCGACAGCGGCCTCCCTCGCCTATGGGCTCGACCAGAAGAAAGAGGCTACGATCGCCGTTTTCGACCTGGGGGGCGGGACCTTTGACATCTCCATCCTGGAGCTCGGGGACGGGGTCTTCGAGGTAAAGTCCACCAACGGGAACACCCACCTCGGCGGAGAGGACTTCGATCAATGGATCATTGAGTACATTGCCGATGAGTTCCAAAAAGACCAGGGGATCGATCTGCGAAAAGATCGCATGGCCCTGCAGCGGCTCAAGGAGGCGGCGGAGAAGGCCAAGATAGAGCTGTCTTCCTCCTTGGAGACGGAGATCAACCTCCCCTTTGTCACCGCCGACGCTACAGGCCCCAAGCACCTCACCATGAAGCTCACCCGGGCAAAACTGGAGGCCCTGGTGGCCGACCTCATCGACAAGGTGGAGGGGCCCTGCCGGCAGGCCATCTCAGACGCCGGTCTCGCCGCAAGCGCAATCCATGAGGTGATCCTGGTGGGCGGGATGACGCGGATGCCCCGGGTTCAGGCGAAGGTGAAAGAGATCTTTGGCCGGGAGCCGAACAGGGGGGTCAACCCGGATGAGGTGGTGGCTGTCGGGGCCGCCATCCAGGCAGGTGTCCTCAAGGGGGAGGTCAAGGACGTCTTGTTGCTGGATGTCACCCCCCTCTCGTTGGGGATTGAGACCCTCGGAGGTATCTTCACGAAGCTCATTGAGCGCAACACCACCATCCCCACCCGCAAGAGTCAGATCTTCTCCACCGCCGCCGACAACCAGACTGCCGTGACCATCCACGTCCTGCAGGGGGAGCGGGAGATGGCGTCGAACAACAAGACCCTGGGTCAGTTCGAGCTGATGGGAATACCGTCGGCACCCAGGGGGGTTCCCCAGATAGAGGTTACCTTTGATATCGACGCCAACGGCATCGTCCATGTGAAGGCCAAAGACCTGGGCACCGGCAAGGAGCAGTCTATTCGCATTACCTCTTCGAGCGGCCTCAAGGAAGAGGAGATCGAACAGATGGTTAAGGATGCCACCTCCCATGCCGATGATGATCACCGCAAAAGGGAGCTGGCTGAAGAGCGCAACAAGCTGGACGGGGTGGTCTATACCACGGAGAAGTCCCTCAGCGAGCACGGCGACAAGATAGATGCGGGGGACAAGAAGAGGATAGAGGAAACCCTCGAGAAGGCGCGCAAGGTCTTGGCAGCGGAGGATGTAGAGGAGATCAAGCGGGCACATGCCGAGCTGTCTCAGGAGGCCCACAAGCTGGCCGAGGCCATATACGCCAAGGCCTCCCAGCAGGCCCAGGCTCAGGCGGCCGCCGGGGATGAGGGGGGAGAGGCAAAAGGCGCACCGGAAAAGGAAGAGGACGTCGTCGACGCCGATTTCGAGGAGGTAAAGGGGGATAAGGCTTAAAGGCTACGGACGCAGTTTATCCAGGGCCTCACGTGCCTCCGGGGCCAACACAAAAAACCCCCCGAGTTTCTCACAGACATACTCAGCGCATGCGGCACAGGAGGGGAGTTCCCTCAGGACACAGCACCTGCGAATCTCGCACATATCCGAGCAGTAATAAAACTTTTGCCCGTCAGAGAGACATCCGTCACAGTTGATCTGCTCGGGCGTGACCTCGACACCGTACCGTTCCGACCACTCTCGTGCGACTGCGGCACGCTTCTCATCATCATTGGCCCGCGTGGCTTGATACGCCCCGCACCGGGCACAATCCAACCCGCAACACGCGATCATCATCTCTCACCCCTTTCCATGTTCCCCAACGCAAAGATCCGCTTGATTGATCACCCCTAAAGCGCTTCACCAGCCTGTCTTCTCATCCACTGCAGGTCAGCCAGGGAGGAGCCGAACCTGACGCTCGAATCAATCAATGCCAGCTTGATCCCGTTGAACACGGACGTAAAGTAGTGGGCCCCCCCGCTCGACCGCGCAAATGCAAGATATTTCTCCAGTTCGGCATTGGATAATGAGCGGCACAGGTAGAGGAGGAGGGGAGTTATCTGCTGCCGCACCTTCGGTTCGAGGAGGGGGCGGTTGCCAAAAACCTCGGTGAGGATCGTTGAAAATGGCTTTTGTTGTTCTGTGGGGGCGGTTGTGCCCATAACTGCTGTTACAACAAGTTGTGTGTTGACGGCAACTTCAAGGGTTGTCTCTACTGCCTTGGTGGCGTCAGCCAATTTTTGTATCAAGTTCCTACGGGCCGGCAGAACGGGGGACTTTTTGCTCTTCGCCATAAATGCCTTCAGTTCTGCTGTCGATTGAGGGGTTGCCGTGGCCTGAAAAAGGGCCGAGCATTTTTTGCCGAGGGGGGAATTGAGCCAGGCAAGTATCTTCTGCATCTCGTCCTGGCCCAGCTGGGCCTTTATGTGTCTGATGACCTGGTCGTTGAGGCGTCCTGCGGCAAACGATTCGGCAAGGAGCCCCTTGATGTTGCCATAAGCATCCTGCGGTATCTGCCGCAGGCGCTCGTTCTGGTTCCGTGCCTGATCGAAGCCAACCTGTATGGCAAGGGGAAGGCTCCGCATCTGCTGCTCCATGCCCGACCTGATGTACAGGGCATGGGCCAGGTCTTGTTCAGCACTTGCGGCGACGCCTGCGCGTGTGGGGATTTGTTCGATCGTATATCCTTTGCCCTTCAGGAGTTGCAGCAGGTTCTCGGGCCCGACGAAATGCCCGGCCCCGGCAACGACCAAACTCGTGCCGCCTTGCGCCAGCAAGCCCTCAATGGTGCCGACCCACGCCTTATTCCTCTGAACGACAAAGCGATTATAGATGTCGGGGTGGTCTTTAAAGCTTATGTTCATGATTGATCCGAGCCGGGCATCGTCACCGTTTTCCCACGCCTTGACCATATCGGGAAGCATGGTGTCAATAACCTCGAGGTCTTTCAGCGACTGCCTCAGCAACGACTCTCCTTCGTTGCTGTCCAGTTCAGAGAAGAGCTTCATTTGAAATTCAACGGTTTCCAAAAAGAGCATCTCTTTACCGTCCTTTTTGGCCTTATTAAAAAAGTATGTATCAACACCGTATGTGGGATCGAACCCCTTTCGTTGGAGTTCTAAACCAACGAGGGTCAGGTTACACAACCACGGCTTAAAGCGATTAAGCTGGGCCATCGAGAGACCGACCTCAGCCGCCTTTTTCTCAAGCAGGCTATAGGTTTCTTTGGATATGTTCTGGGCGAGGGTTTGGCCCTCGGGATAAAGGCCCTGGGCGAGCATCGTGGTTTGATACGTTGGGTCCTTGAGACGGTCTATATCCGCTTCGAGGCAGATCCTCTTGCAATCCCTGTAGGCGTCTTCGATGTTCCTATCGAGGGGATATGAATCGCTCTTGAGGAGGTGGAGGGACCCGAGCAGGTAGACGGTAGCCTTGTCGGTCTTTACGGCCCACAGGAAGTCCTTCTTCGTCTGTTGACTTGCCTGTGCCGAGGCTGTGTTGACTGATGTCCAGAGGGAGACGAGGAAGATGAGAAGGCAGATAACGAGCGATTGAACCTGGCTTCGTTTAGCTATGCCATTGCTACCCATGATGCCCCCTTTTTCTAAATAGTAGTTAATTGTTTGGCTCCTGCTGCATTAAGTTTTCCTCAGTCAAGGCCAGATCCCACTTCCTTGTTTTAATATTTTTAACTACGTCCCCTTCGACCCCCTCTATTTCCCCATCTACAAGTCCTCGTCAAACATCGCGCCTTTTGATGAATTGCATTTTCTGCACAGAACCTGGAGATTGCTCTTTTCTAAAGCGATCTCTGGAAATCTACTCCTTGGTTTTATGTGATCTATAGTCAGGTCTTCA
>CAYHAB010000111.1:0-8178 GCA_964354505.1 uncultured Thermodesulfobacteriota bacterium | reverse complement strand
CCCCAGGTGCGGGCAATGCAATCGGAAAGGAGCGAGTTTTTAGAAACGTGCCGGAAATGCCCTTTTATCAATCTCTGCATGTGGTGCCCGGCCCACGCCTCTCTTGAGACCGGGGAAATGGATGCGCCAATTATCTACTTCTGCCAGGTTGCCCACGCCAGGGCTGAAGCCCTGAAAATAGCTGGACCTCTATAAAGGGGGTTATTAGATGGTCAAAAAAATTGCGGTAGATAAAGAAAAAATATGATATAATTATGCTTAATGGGATGCCTTGGTGCTACAGAAAGGTAATTAGTTCCTAGTATCAAACATGGAGGGCATAAAAGATGAAAACCAAGGTCTGGACAAAGCCCAAACTAGTAGTGTTGTTTAAGGGGAGGACAGAGGAAGCGGTACTCTCTGTGTGCAAGAGGAATGGCGTACGTTCACCAAATCGTAACAACTGTGGGCGAAATAGATGTTATAGTAGAACTACTTCCTAAATTTTATTGCGTTAGTTGTGGCCTGAAATAGACAAGTGCATCAGCTCAGTAACAAGCTCACTCATCCTGCCCTCCAAAAACCTAGGGCGGTTACTTATTTCTGCCAGGTTGCCCACGCCAGGGCTGATTCCCTTAAAGCAACGAGGTGCCCCATGCTACCCCCGGAATCTCTAATATAGGGCCTAATCCAAGGCATAATGATTTCCAAAAAAAATGGACCAAAAATTGCGTGTAATGAAGTTGAAAATATGATAAACCTTAACAAGGTAGCTGTCTGTTGGCCACAATAATAAGCGATCAGCCCATAGTATAAAAAACACGGAGGATATAAACGATGAAAACCAAGCGCTGGATGAAACCCAAGTTGGTGGTATTATTCAGGGGAAGGGCAGAAGAAGCGGTACTGCAGATATGTAAGTCAGGGAGCATAAGCGGTCAAAATTATACTAACAGATGTTATTGGGTAAGCGATCAATGGGGTACAATGTGTTCAACTTTGGCTAACTCTTAGTTTTTTACTTTTTTGATCGATGAATAGACGAGCGCATCATCACAATAACGAGCCGCTATCATCCTCGTGTATCAATCGAACCATCTATGGTATGATTTACGATTCCTTTTCTAAATTTTCCCATCTGCTACGAAGCCCTGTTTCCTGATAATATCATTTCTGGAGTGTGTCGCGCATAAGCTGATGAAGCTGCCAAATAGCACAGTCGATGCTCATAGCGAACAGTACCCAAGCATCAGGGATAATTCGTGCATGAATCCGTTAATTCACGTGTATGATTTTCATAAAAAAGAGTTCGGGTTAGATGATAATACATTTCTTCGCCTTTTCGAAGAATTACTATCCACACCACCGTGTTCCTTGCTGGAATGTTGCGCTCAGATTTCCCCTAAAGGCACTCATGGGGCGAGGTTTAGATTGGGATATGAGCAACAAGATATCGCGGTAGGTCTTCATGCAATGCAGGATTTTTTGCGAAATATCGCAGCGTGTGAAAATGTATTGTTGAACCAGGACATACTGGGGCAAATAGTAAACAACGATCTTGACGTTTCACGGGTTATAGCCCTCGGCATGGGTCTAGATTATAAAACGCATACGAAGGACTCGAAGATTAAGTGTTATCTTATGGTCAGAGAATACCCTGAGAAGGTAGACCAGGTCCTCGCGCTGCACCCGCCTCTCGACGGAATCCGTGATTACCTGATCCATGAGGATTTTATGTTTGGCATTGATATGTATTTCGACGGAAGAACCGGCATAGAGATATATCCCTTCTTTAACCTCCAGGACCTCAATAATGCTCCACTCATGGACAAACTTAAACTGCGATATGTCATAGAAAAAATCAAAGAGAAATGTAACCTATTACATGTCTCCTTTGATGGTGGTGGCAGGCGTGTATTACATCTTAATCCGCAAAGTCCCACTAAATTTGTCCGTTCCATAGGCAATCGGCAGCTCACCTTGTCTTATGGCAGCGTTCAAATCCTGAACTATTTTGTAAAACGCTCATACCACAAAGAAGCAGTTGTTATGATTACTTTAAGAGAAGACGAAATCCTATCAGAGAACATACGAAACGTAAACCTTCAATACTCTTTATCCTACAAGTCTTAGAAGGGTTGTCAAGGCATCCCACTTTTATGGGATCCCTATCCTCTCAAATGTTCGTCCTACGAAGGCGAATATTGTGATATAATCCGCCAATAACCGTACCAAAGACCCCGTATTCCTCGAAAGCGGCGAACTGAATTATGGGCAGACCGAGTAACACAGAATATGACGTTATCGTCGTTGGTTCAGGCCCCGCCGGCATCTCGACGGCCATCCATCTGACTAAGCTTGTCCCATCCATAAGAAATCGTATTATCATACTGGAAAAGGAAAGCCATCCCAGAAAGAAAATCTGTGGAGGTGGAATTAGTCTATATGCTGATTACTGGTTACAACGCCTTGGTATCCAGATGTCGATATCATCATTGACAATTAAAAGGACGCGCATCGCCCTTGATCATGATGGCTATGTGGATTATTGTTTTGATGTTGGCGGATTACGGACGGTAATACGGGAAGAATTCGATGAGGCGTTTGTTCGCACGGCCTTGGATCTGGGCATCTCAGTTGTTCAGGACGAGCCGGTGATCTCCTTTTCTTACAACGATGAAGCAGTTGCCGTGCAAACTCCCAAACGAAGCCTTACTGCGCAAATCCTCGTAGGTGCCGATGGTACCCAAAGCATCATACGCAGAACGCTGTGCAAAAAAGCGGGGATACGGGGGCCAAGGAACACGTGTATGACGCTCCGTTTTATGACACGTGTTGACAGCCTAAACCTCTCTGATCAGAGACAACCTGAAGCAGTAATAGATTTCTCTTGTACATACCAGCACGGAATTCGAGGCTATGCGTGGTCGTTTCCGGTAGCAATCCAGGGTCAGCTATGGCTTAACACAGGCGTCGGTGGTTTCTCCTCCCCTCAAAAGGAAGGTCCCCTACTGAGGAAGACTCTCGCGGAATTTTTAGCTGCGCGGGGTATTTCATTCAGTGAAGGTCGGATTGAGGGATGGCCGATTCGGTGGTTTCATCCTGAATCGATCTTCTCAGCCAACAGGGTGCTCCTGGTCGGTGATGCCGCGGGAATTGATCCATTGTGGGGTGAAGGGATTTCATTCAGCCTTGGGTACGGGCACGTGGCAGCTAATTCCATAGTGCGCGCGCTCAAAAGCGAAGATTTCTCTTTCACAACATATAAGGACCAATTGTTGGAACATGAGATTGGGCAAGAGCTGATGAATCGGTTACAATGGGCCGACAAACTGTATCGACCGCATAACAACGAGAACGTAAAAGATATTTTATTATCCCTCATCGCGCCCAGACAGAACGGATGAGCGCTGTATCAGGGCCGTACTGCACAACACAGTTTTTTGCAATGCAATATTCAACACATATACCATATTGTGGCAGCCACCATCGCATAACCTAAAACCTATTAAACTCTGTACAGCGGGGGCAGACAGGGAAATAGCCCCTCTCTTTCATAAAGCGGCGGAACTGGATCGCTCTCTCGCCGTTCCATATCTCTTTGAAGGGGGCCTCCTGTAGGTTCCCCATCGCATACCCCAGGCTGAGGCAAGGCTTGATTGTCCCATCGGGAAGCACATAGGCCACCATCCAGGGGCTCAGGCACCTCCGCTTATACGAAGAAGGAAGGAATTTAAAAGAGCTATAGTACGCCCTGATCTCGTCATCGGTGAGGTTGGGGTAGAAGAAGGCCGGCACGGCGTTCTTCCCTTGTTCAATCCTGCGCTTCTGCGCAATGATCACCTCCGGGTCTATCCGGGGGAGCTCATCCATGATAAACCCGGCCCAATCAGGGGAGTTGAAGGAGAGGGCCGCCTGAGAGATCTGCGCCGTCTCATCAAAGGCCCCCTGGTCGATGAAGACGAGGTGATGAAAGGTGATCGTCGCCGCCCCGAAGCGGGCGGCTTGCGCCACGATCTCCTGCAGCATTCCCTGGTTCTCCTCCCATATAACCGTGTTGACATTCACCGTGGGTCGCTTCTTGCCATAGTTCTCTTTAACATTTTGAAGGTGCAGGAAGCCGTCAAGCGCCCTCTTGAATACCCCCTTCCCTCCCCGGATGGCATCATGCACTCCGGCGGGACCGTCCAGGGAGAAGATGATCTCATCCAGACCCAACCGCACCGCCTCCTCAGCCTTCTTCTTGAGCAGGATGCCATTGCTGATCATGTTGCAACGAAGCCCGGCCCCCTTGATCCGCTTTACAACCTCCTCCCACTGGGGGTGGAGCAGGGGTTCTCCGCCAAAAAGGGTGATGGTGGGGTGAAAGCCCTTCACCTCCTCAATGAGCCTCTCGATGAGGGGGATATCCAGATATGCCCTGGTGTACGATGGAGGGAGCCCCTTTAAGCTCCCCCGCTCCCCCCACTGCCCGCACATCCGGCAATGCAGGTTGCATCGATAGGTGAGGAGGAGGGAGATGGTCTCAGGGGGGGCGCTCCTTCCGTGGAGGAAGCGGTAGCTGAGAAAGGATAAAAGCCGCATCCGGGCCGCTCGCAAGGCGTAGGCCGGCTGCTGAGAGGCCTTTGCTATGATCCTCTTTATGTTTTTAAGGGGTAACATATATCAAAATTTTACTTTTTTCTGTTCAAATCGTCAAGCTTTTTTGAAGGCTATTCTCCCTTCTCTTGATGAATAATGTTGCAAAATCTTTGCCATAGGCCCCTTGATCTGGTATAACACCCTTGAAGTAAATTACACCGCCAAGGGCGGGGATGAGGGTAGGATATAACCTTAAATGGTTTCCCCCTCACCTTGCTCCTCTCCCCTTGGGTGAGGAGAGAACTTTATTTTCTTAACCATGAAGATCCAGAGCGTGGAATTCCTCAAGAGCGTCTATCCCCAGGATGCTTACCCGCCAGGGCGCTATCCGGAGGTGGCCTTCGCGGGGAGGTCCAATGTGGGCAAATCCTCCCTCATCAACGCCCTGGTGAACCGCAAGGACCTGGCCAGAACCAGCTCTGTCCCTGGAAAGACGCAATCCATAAATTTCTATCTGGTAAATCATGCCTTTTGTCTGGTGGATTTGCCGGGATACGGGTATGCCAAGGTCCCTCAACAGGTGCGCAAAAAATGGAGCCCCCTGATCGAGGCATACTGTCGAAACAGAGAAAACCTCTATGGAGTGGTAGCCATCATCGATGCCCGTGTAGGTCCCACACCCTTGGACATCTCCCTCATCAATTGGATGAGAACCCTCTCGATGACTGCTGTCATCACCTTGACCAAGGTCGACAAGCTCTCGAAAAATAAGATAGCCAATGCCCTGCGCCAAACGGCAGAGACCCTCGCCATCGACCTGGAAGAGATCGTCCCCTTTTCCGCCCACACCGGTGAGGGGAAGAAGCAGCTATGGCAGGAGATTGTGCACCTCCTTAATGTATCAAAGCCTTGACAGAAGAGATAACTTTGTGATAATTTACACAAGGCATGGAAAATGCTCCATGTAATAAAAGATGTATATGGAAGGAGGAAGGACATTGTTTAGGATATTGGAAAAACGGGAAATGGCGAATAGCACCGTCTGCCACTTCAAGATCGAGGCCCCCTTGATCGCCAAAAAGGCCCGACCAGGACAGTTTGTGGTGCTCAGGGCCAATGAGACGGGCGAGAGGATACCCCTAACCATGGCCGGCACCGATCCGGTCAGGGGGACCATCGATATCATCTTCCAGGTGGTTGGGAAAACCACGGCCCTGTTGCGCACCTTTCAGAAGGGGGATGCCATCCTCGATATCATCGGCCCCCTGGGCAAGCCAACCCACGTGGAAAAGCTGGGTACCGTCATCTGCGTGGGGGGCGGGACAGGGATCGCCGTGTTGTACCCCATCACCAGGGCCTTAAAAGAGATCGGAAACCACGTCATCTCCATCGTCGGGGCCAGGACCAAAGACCTCCTCATCATGGAGGATGAGATGAAGAGCGTGAGCGATGAGTTCGTTATCACCACCGATGACGGTTCTTACGGAAGACACGGCTTTGTCACCGATGCCCTCAAAGACCTGCTCGATGAGAGAAAAGACGTCAAGCTGGTGGTGGGGATTGGACCGGTCCCCATGATGAAGTTCGTCTGCAAGACCACCAAGCCCTACGGGGTAAAGACCATGGTGAGCCTCAACACCATCATGGTGGATGCCACGGGGATGTGCGGTGCCTGTCGCGCCACCGTGGGGGGAAAGACGCAATTTTGCTGTGTCGACGGCCCGGAATTCGACGGACACCAGGTCGACTTCGATGAGTTGATCAAACGCCAGGCCGCCTACCTCAAGGAAGAGCGGCAATCATATGATCGCTTTCAAAAAAAACAAGGGCGCTAGAAAGGGATAACCATGGCCGAGAAAGAGAAGAAAGAAAAGATACCCAGGCAGCCGATGCCTGAGCAGGACCCCAAGGTGAGGAGCAAGAATTTCGACGAAGTCCCCTGCGGATACACCCCTAAGCTGGCGCAAAAAGAGGCAAGCCGCTGTCTGCAGTGCAAGAAGCCCAAGTGCGTAGAGGGATGTCCCGTCGGGGTGAAGATCCCCGACTTTGTCAACCTGGTCTTCGAAGGGGACTTCATCGGCGCCGCCAAGAAGCTGAAGGAGGATAACAGTCTGCCTGCGGTCTGCGGCAGGGTATGCCCTCAAGAATCACAGTGCGAGTCCTTCTGCATTCTGGGCAAGAAAGATGAGCCCGTGGCTGTCGGGAGGCTCGAGCGCTTTGCAGCTGACTTTGAAAGAGCCCAGGGTACGGTCGAGTTGCCGCAGCTCCCCCCTTCCACTGGGAAAAAGGTTGCCGTGGTTGGCTCAGGGCCGGCCGGACTCACCCTGGCAGGCGACCTTATCAAGTATGGGCACCAGGTGACCATTTTTGAGGCCCTCCACAAGCCGGGGGGGGTATTGGTCTACGGCATCCCTGAGTTCAGGCTCCCCAAGGCCATCGTGGAGGCCGAGGTGGACTATCTGAAGCGGCTGGGCGTAGAAATCAAGTACAACTACGTCATCGGGAAGGTCCTCACCGTGGACGAGCTCTTTGAGATGGGGTACGACGCCGTCTTCCTCGGTGTGGGGGCGGGACTCCCCGTCTTCATGAACATCCCCGGCGAAAACCTCTGCGGGATCTACTCGGCCAATGAATATCTGACCCGCTCCAATCTCATGAAGGCCTATCTCTTCCCCGAATATGACACCCCCATCGCCAGGGGGAAGAATGTAGCGGTCATCGGCGGCGGCAATGTGGCCATGGATTCGGCGCGCACCGCCCTGCGGCTGGGAGCGGACAACGTCCATATAGTCTATCGCCGCTCCAAGACGGAGCTGCCGGCCAGGGCCGAAGAGGCACACCACGCCGAGGAGGAAGGGGTTAAGTTTAAGTTCCTGACCGCCCCCCTGCGCTATATCGGCAATGCTGACGGCTGGGTGACGGGCATGGAGTGCATTGAGATGGATCTGGGGGAACCCGATGATTCCGGTCGGAGGAGGCCGGTGCCTAAAGAGGGCTCCAACTTCACCTTGGATGTGGATCTCGTGGTCGTCTCCATCGGCACCGGCGCCAATCCCATCATCACCGGCACTGTGCCCAATTTGGAATTGAACAAATGGGGGTATATTGTCGCCGATCCCGAGACGGGGAAGACCTCGCGCGAGGGGGTCTATGCAGGCGGCGATATCGTGACCGGCTCTGCTACGGTGATCCTGGCAATGGGAGCGGGGAGAAACTCGTCCCGGGCCATACATGAATACTTGATGGGTAAGAGTTAATTGAGAGGATTCAAAGGGTCAAGGGTTCGATAATTCAAGGGGTCTAGGAGTCAAGGGTTGAAGGGTTCGAGTGTTAAAGCAAAGCCCCGCTATGAAAGCGGGGCTTTGCATCTTTCCGATAACTGTCTCCTCTCTAATCTCTAACAGGGGGGCGTTGTCGACTAGCTTGCGTAATTCAATCCGTTTTAGCGATACCCTTTCCCCTCATTGCGTAGTATTCGAGAGAGAAACCCTTCCTTTATCAGTATACCTTAGATAGGAGAAATCCTTGATCCAATTCCCCACGTTGAAGTAGTAACCCTCCCTACCCTTCTCCACCATGGTGATTGCTTCGGGAAAATGAGTATGGGCAAGGATCACC